>JABHBC010000131.1 GCA_018674025.1 Flavobacteriaceae bacterium | reverse complement strand
TTTTAAATTTTTATCAATCACAATATCCAAAGCAACCGTAAGTGTTCCTTCATGCGCAACAAGCCAGCCTTCAATATCCTGTGATACTATTTCAAAATCACTAAGCTCGAAAATAATACTTTTTTCATTAATGGCAAGTTCAATATTACCTGTTTGTTCTAATTTCTTTATGTCTTCTGCATTTAATTTACTTACAACATTCGAAATATCCTTCATTAATCTACCATACTTTGGCCCAAGAGTTTTGAAGTTTGGTTTAATTTTTTTAACTAAAATATCTGATCCGCCTTCTAATAATTCAATTTCTTTAACATTCACTTCATTTTTTATCAAATCTGAGACTGCTTGAATTTCATTTTTTTGATTATGGCTAGAAACAGGTATCATAATCTTATTTAATGGCTGTCTAACTTTTATTTTTTCTTTAGCTCTAAGAGATAAAGTCAGTGAAGATATTTTTTGAGCATATTTCATTTTTCTTTCTAAATCAGAGTCAATCAATAACTCATTAGAAATTGGAAAAGTAGTTAAATGCACACTCTCATGGTTTGTTTTAGAAATATTTTTTGTTAAATCTAAATATAACTTGTCCATAAAAAATGGAGCTATAGGTGCTGCTAATTTTGAAATAGTTATAAGGCAAGTATAAAGGGTTTGATAAGCGGATATTTTATCCGACTCATAATCTCCTTTCCAAAATCTTCTTCTTGAAAGTCTCACATACCAGTTACTTAATATCTCAACTGTGAAGTCAGAAATGGTTCTAGCTACTTTAGTGGGATCATATTCAGAATAAAACTTATCTACGTTTTTAATCAAAGTGTTTAGCTCAGATAAAATCCATCTATCAATTTCTGGTCTACTACTAAACTCAATTTCATCTTCAGAATAATTAAATTTATCAATATTAGCATAAAGCACAAAAAAGGAATATGTGTTATATAGGGTACCAAAAAATTTTCTTTTAACCTCTTCAATTCCATTAATATCAAATTTTAAATTATCCCACGGGTTAGAGTTTGATATCATATACCATCTAGTTGCATCTGGTCCATATTCAGCAATTGTTTTAAATGGGTCAACAGCATTACCTAATCTTTTAGACATCTTTTGTCCGTTTTTATCTAAAACTAATCCATTGGATACCACATTTTTATACGCAATAGAATTAAAAACAGACGTTCCAATAGCATGAAGGGTGTAAAACCAACCTCTTGTCTGGTCGACTCCTTCAGCAATAAAATCAGCAGGGAAAGCCTTGTTATCATCAATTAGAGTTTTGTTTTCAAAAGGATAGTGCCATTGAGCATAAGGCATACTTCCTGAATCAAACCAAACATCTATTAAGTCTGGTTCTCTAAACATCTTTTCACCACTCTTTGAACACAAAATAATTTTATCAACGATGTTTTTATGTAAATCAACTTTATCATAATTTGTTTTAGAAAAATCATTTATAATAAATTCCTTGTATATGTCTTCATCCATAAAACCTGCGGCAATAGATTGTTGCATTTCATTTTTTAACTCTTCAATTGAGCCTATACAAATAACCTCTTTACCATCTTCAGTTCTCCAAATAGGCAATGGGATTCCCCAAAATCTTGACCTAGACAAATTCCAGTCGTTAGCATTTTCTAACCAATTTCCAAATCTTCCTTCACCTGTAGATTTTGGTTTCCAATTAATACTTTTGTTCAAGTCATACATGTTCTCTTTAAACTCTGAAACTTTAATAAACCAGGAGTCTAATGGATAGTAAAGAATTGGCTTATCAGTTCTCCAACAATTTGGATAACTATGTTTGTATTTCTCTACTTTAAATGCCTTATTTTCTATTTTTAATTTAATTGCTAACTCTACATCAATTGATTTGTCTGGAATATTATCATCAGTGTAGTATTCGTTTTTAACGAATTTACCTGCTAATTCTTTCATTTCTGGCCTAAACTTACCTTGTAGGTCTACCAGTGGAACTAAATTATCATTTTCATCTTTTACAAGTAATGGAGGTATTTCAGGGCTAGCTTGTTTTGCTACTAAAGCATCATCAGCTCCAAAAGTGGGTGCTGTATGAACAATTCCTGTTCCATCTTCAGTTGTAACAAAATCACCAGAAATAACTCTAAATGCATTTTCAGGATTATCATTTGGTAATGCATAATTTAAAAGTTGCTCATATTTAATGCCAAGTAAATCTTTACCCCTAAATGAATTACAAATGAAATAAGGGATTTTTTTATCTTCTTTTCTGAAATCATCTACTTCTTCTAAATTATTAGCCTGAAAGTATTTACCATTAAACTGTTTCGACACTAAAGCTTTTGCTAATATTACATTTGTAAGCTGAAAAGTGTATTGGTTATAAGATTTTACTAACACATATTCAATGTTCGAGCCAACTGTTAGGGCTGTATTGCTTGGAAGGGTCCAAGGAGTGGTAGTCCAAGCTAAAAAATATACAGAAGAGTTTATTTGCAAAAAGCTAGGTAAAGTGTTTTCAACAGCTTTAAATTGAGCCGTGACTGTAGTGTCAGTAACGTCTTGGTAAGTTCCGGGTTGATTCAATTCATGAGAACTTAAGCCTGTTCCTGCTTTGGGTGAATATGGTTGAATGGTATAACCTTTGTAAATAAAATTCTTTTTGTATATTTCTTTTAATAACCACCATACACTTTCCATATATTTAGACTCATAAGTAATGTATGGATCATTCATATTTACCCAATAACCCATTTTAGAAGTCAAATCATTCCATATGTGTGTGTACTTCATCACCTCTTTCTTACATTCCGAGTTGTAATCTTCAACGGATATTTTTGTACCAATATCTTCCTTAGTGATTCCTAATTTTTTTTCAACACCAAGTTCAATTGGTAAACCGTGGGTGTCCCAACCTGCTTTTCTATTAACCTGAAAACCTTTCATGGTTTTATATCTAGGGAAAATATCTTTAATTGTTCTGGCTAATACATGGTGAATTCCAGGAAGTCCATTCGCAGAAGGAGGCCCTTCAAAAAAGATAAATGGCTTAGCTCCTTCTCTTGATTGAATTGATTTTTCAAAAATATTATTATCACTCCAATAGGATAAGATTTCATCACCTATTTTAGAAAGATTTAAATTATTATAATCAGGAAATATCATGTTTTTTTAAACTAATTGCGAAAATAGTAAATTTAGTTATATTCTTGTTAGAAGTAACTCTTGAAATTAATTTAAATTATTGATTAAATCTTCAATCTTTGATAAAAATATAATTTTAATAGATTTCGTAGAGATATTAAGCTTACTAAACTTTGAAATAAATATTTTTGAAAACCCTAGTTTTTCAGCTTCAGTAATTCTTTGTTCTAGTCTTTGCACGGGTCTTATTTCACCTGAAAGACCAATCTCTGCCGCAAAACAATATTTTTCATTCAAAACTAAATCTTCATTTGATGAGATAATCGCAGCAACGACAGCAAGATCAAGTGCTGTATCATCTACAGAGATTCCACCAGTAATATTCAAAAAAACATCTTTTGAAGCTAATCGAAAACCAACTCTTTTTTCTAACACAGCTAAGAGCATGTTTAATCTCTTTGAGTTATAACCGGTTGAACTTCTTTGTGGAGTGCCATAAACTGCAGTACTAACTAATGCTTGAACTTCGATCATAAAAGGCCTCATTCCTTCAATTGTTGCTGATATTGCATTTCCGCTAAGCTCTTGATTTTTCTTAGATATTAAAATCTCTGATGGATTATTAATTTCTTTTAATCCCTTAACATTCATCTCATAAACACCAATTTCATTTGTTGAACCAAATCTGTTTTTATTAACTCTAAGAATTCTGTAAACATGATTCCTATCTCCCTCAAATTGAAGCACAGTATCAACCATATGCTCTAATATCTTTGGGCCAGCAATGTTTCCATCTTTTGTAATATGTCCAATAATAATGACAGGGGTTGATGTTTTTTTTGCGAAGTTAATTAGTTCAGAAGTGCAAGTTTTAATTTGCGATACACTACCAGGCGCTGAATCAACTAATTCAGTTTTTAATGTTTGAATAGAATCTATAATTAATATTTGAGGTTGTATTTTTTTAATTTGCTTAAATATACTTTCCAAACTAATCTCAGTTAAAACATAGCATTCATCACTTTCATGATTCATTCTATTGGCTCTCATTTTAATTTGGCTTTGACTTTCCTCTCCAGAAACATAAAGAGTAGAATATGGTAACCTAATAGCTATTTGTAACAACAATGTGCTTTTACCAATTCCTGGTTCACCACCTAATAAGGTAAGTGATCCAGGGACAATACCTCCACCTAAAACTCTATTAAATTCAGAGTCTGAGGTGACTAATCTATTTTCTTCTTTGTAAACAATATTAGAAATTTTTTGTGGGGTAGTTGACTTTACACCTTTAACGCTTTCTGTTTCCCAAGTATTACTTTTAGTCTTTAAAATAACTTCTTCAGAGATAGAATTCCAACTTTTACATGATGTACACTGACCTTGCCATTTTGGGAAATTAGTTCCGCAATTATTACAAATAAAAGTTGTTTTAACTTTACTCATTATTACTGTAAATCTTGGTTAATTAAATCTGCCCTTTCTAACAACTCATCTTTTGTAATTCCTTCAACGTCTTCTAAAGTATATGCAGATCTATAGATATGCATTGCTTTTCTAATATCTCCATTTCTTTCATGGTAGAGACCCATAAAATAGCTTCCTAAAATTGTTTTTGGGTATTTATCTAGAGCCAATTTTGAAAGATCTTTGTAGTATTTGTACTGTTCACTTTCTTCAATATATTTTTCAATAGCTCTAAAATCATTGATTAAAATATCTTTATTTACGCCATAATAATTGTAGATATTTTCATATTTATCAACTATATATTTGACTGGCGAGGTCTGGATTTTACTTAAAAATGAGTCGTACTCAATAGAATTGATAGCTGAATAAGTAGCAAAAACATGCTCAATACCCTCTGATATTGAGTGTATAGGCAGATTATAGTGAGTAAGATTTTCATGCTGTTTATATTTAAACGACACTAAGTTATTATTTAAAGTCAAAAGATTTTCAGATAACATTTTAGTCCTTTCATTGATTGACTTAAAGTCTACATTAGAACTGACTAAATAATAGAAAATATTAGTTTTTATTTTTTCAAACCTTTTAATTATATAATTTTCCATATTGTATGAAAATTTTGGGCTAATAGCAATAAAACCTGAAATTGAAGTTTTATTATTTAATAAAAAATAATTAATATAATTTGCAGTTGCCTCGTGACCTACGGCTACTTTAAATTTCGTTGTACGATAGTTTTTATCAAAATAAGGAATCAATTCTTCTGAAATAAAATCGAAAAAATTTGCGCTTGAATTAATAGGGATAAAGTCTATATTATCTAAAACACTACAGTCATCATATCTCGAATCAATTTGATTAATACCAACTATTATTGAGTCAGGGATATCTCCCCAATATGATAAATAATCAACACTTCCCGAAACAGCTTCAAACATATAATCTCCGTCTAAAACAATAATTAAAGGGTAGTTTTTCTTATTATTATCATCATAATTTCTGGGTAGTTGAATTTTTAACTCACGTGAGTCATTTAAAAATTCAGATTCAAAACTCTCATAGATAGTTTGAGAAAAAGAAGTGTTTATTAAAAAAAATAGTATTAAGACCTTAATTTTTAACATATATATTATTAATATTTTTAATCAACGTGAAGGTAATAAAATATGTAAAAAAACTAATTGGTAATTGACTTATTTCTATGATTATTGTAAATAGGAAGTAATAAAAGTGAGATCCCACCAAATATAATAATCATTATTGTTTGCGATGACCACATAATCCAACCAAATGCACGGCTAGGGTCTTCAGCAATACTAAATAGTGAAAATGCAATTACGACAGCTTCTGGGTATGTTCCAATTCCCCCATTAGTTGCTCCTATGGAAAACATTCCTAAAATAAAACCTATTAAAATTGGTGCAAACGATATATTGTTAAATTCCTGCATGGATAATGATGTAACATAAAACATTAGCACATACATAATCCATATAAAAATGGTGTGAAAAACAAATGCCCACCTGTGTTTCATTTTTGTTATTGCTAAAACTCCTTCAAAAATTCCTTTTAAAAACAATTTAATTTTAGTTATTATGGATGGGAAAATATAATTTAATCCTATTAAAAATAAAATAATTATTATTATACCAAAGACTAATGAAAATGCACTCATTGAATTAAATTTCTCTAAAATCAAATTTGTTATAAAGTCTTTTTTTAAAAAAACTGCTAAACATATAATTGAAAAAGCACAAATTAAGTCTGCAATTCTTTCTGCTATAACAGTACCAAGAGTTTTATCAAAAGGAATATTTTCATATTTAGAGATTAAAGTTGCTCTTGCAACATCTCCAGCTCTTGGAACAGTTAAATTAATTAAGTAAGCAGAGAATACAGCAAAAAAACTATTTAAAAAAGTTATTTTATATCCTAAAGGGTTTAACAAATAATTCCATCGGTATGATCTTGAAATGTGGCTCAAGGTTCCAAAAAATATACCGAGTAAAATCCAATATGGATTAGATTTTTTTAAATAGAAAAAAATTTGATCAATCGATATTTTTGAAAAAGAATAAAACACAAGTAATAACCCAATTGATATGGGTAAAATAATTTTTATATACTTTCTTGTTTTTTTATTCAAAAAGCTATTTTAATAAATTAGTTTTTTCATCAGGGAACACTATTGTAGGATTAAAAGATTTTGCTTTTTTTAAAGACATAAAAGCATATGTGATTAAAATGAGAACATCATCTACCTGAACTTTTCTTGCTGCAGCACCGTTAACAGTAATTTCTCCAGAATTTCTCTTCCCTGGAATAACATAAGTGTCAAATCTTTCACCATTATTGTTGTTAACTATTTGAATTTTTTCACCCTCAATTATGTTAGCCGCATCCATCAAATCTTCATCAATGGTAATACTACCTATGTAATTTAAGTCTGCTCCGGTTACTTTAACTCTATGAATTTTTGATTTTAAAATTTGAATCTTCATCTAAAAATTTAATTAAGTGCAATATTATCAATTAATCTGATTCCGTCAACAAAAACAGAGATAAAAGCTCTATATTTTTTTTTATAATTTATTGAATCAGTAGGAACTAACTTATCTTCATCGGCAATAATTAAATACTCTAAATTCATTTGATCAAAAGAATTGATTTTATCACTAACAATATTTCTTAAATCTTCAATTTTATAATTGAATATGTTGGATTTTATAAAAGTTAAATTCTTAAAAATATTAGAAGCTACTTTTTTAGATTTTAAGGATAGTTTATTGTTTCGAGAGCTTAAGGCTAAGCCACTTTTTTCTCTTTGAGTTTTACAGCCAATAATATTAATTTTAGTTTTTAAACTTTTAATTATTTGTAATTGTTGGAAATCTTTTTCTCCAAAGTATACTGTATCAGGTTTTACAATATTTAAAAGTATTTCAACAACAGTTGCAACACCCTCAAAGTGATTATTTCTAAATTCACCCTCCATAAACTTATCAAGTCCTTTAAAATCGTATGATTTTACATACATTTTATCACCATATATTTCTTTAGAATCTGGTGCAAAAACTAAAATTTCATCAGAAATTGTTTTTAACAAACGACAGTCTTCTTTTAAGTTATTTGGATAAGTAGATAAATCCGTAGAACTAGAAAACTGTGTAGGATTAATAAAAATACTCACAACTGTCACTTTGTTGTTTAAACATGATTTTTTTAATAATGACAAATGACCTTCATGTAATGCTCCCATGGTGGGAACAAAACCCACATCTGAACCTAATTTCCTTAGTCTCTCTAGTTGTTCAATTAGCTTAAATTTTTGATGAAATATCTTCATTTTAATAAAACTTTAACAGCACGCAAATTTAATATATTACAATTAATCTGCATAATTTTTGTAATTTTGCTACTTTTTGCAGTTAATAATTTTTAATACACGGAAATGAAAGAGAAAAAAATATTATACGTCTCATCAGAAGTTGTTCCATATCTTCCTGAAAATGAAATTTCATCAATGTCTTTTGAAATTCCAAAAATGATAAATAAACAAGGAGGACAGATTAGAATCTTTATGCCTAGATACGGTAATATAAACGAAAGAAGACACCAGTTACACGAAGTTATCAGATTGTCAGGAATTAATTTGGTTATTGATGATTTAGATATGCCATTAATAATTAAGGTTGCTTCTATTCCAAAAGAAAGAATTCAAGTTTACTTTATTGATAATGAAGATTATTTTAAGAGAAAATCTACTTTTGCAGACGAGAACGGCAAGCTTCATGATGATAACGATGAAAGAGCTATCTTTTTTGCTAAAGGTGTAATTGAAACGGTTAGAAAATTGAACTGGTCACCTGATATAATACATGTTCATGGCTGGATGGCTTCTCTATTCCCATTGTATCTTAAGACTTACTACAAAGATGAACCTGTTTTTGAAAACAGTAAAATAGTTACTTCTGTATATGACAAATCATTTGACGAGAGTTTAAATAAAAAATTAGTTGACAAAATTTTATTTGATGAAATAAACGAAGAGTTAATTAAAGGTTTAAAAGATCCCTCATATAATAATCTAGTGAAAAATGCTATAGACTTTTCTGATGCTATAATTTTGGGTTCTCAAAAAATTCCAACAGACGTTCAAGATCATTTAAATTCTTCTAAAAAACCTGTCTTAAATTATCAAACAAGAGAAACTTTTTCTGAAACATACACAGAATTTTACAAAAACGAAGTACTAAATCAATAAATGAAAAATATTAAATTATTATCCGTTTTCTTTATCATTTTTATTTACTCATGTGATAAAGACTTTACTAGTATAGACTCAGACGTAATAAGTGCTGAAAATGCTATTAATTTTAATACATCTTCGATTGATTATCCTATAGTTGCTTCAAACTTAAGGTTAAATCCTGTGAAATCGAATAATTTACCATCATTCATGTTGGGATACAATAATAATCCGTTTTATGGAGAGAGTAAGGCAAGTTTTTTAGGTCAAGTAGTTCCTGCTGAATTTAGTCCATCCTTTGGTGAAAATGTAGTATTAGATTCTGTTATCTTAACTATTCCGTATTACAGTAGAGGAGTTGAAACTAGTGAAGAAGGAGATATTACTTATGAAATTGATTCTGTTTATGGTAGCACTGCCACTAAACTTTATGTTTACAAAAGTAATTTTTATTTAAGAGATTTTAATCCAAGTGGAGATTTTAGTGATTCTCAAAATTATTATTCCAATGGAGCATTATCTAATTCTGAGTCTATAAATCAAGCAGAAATCGAAGCTGAGTTACTATATGAATCTAGCATTCTAGGAGATGGTTCAGATGACTTTATCCCAAGCTCTGAAAGAATAGACCTAACCTCACTTGATTCTCTTGGTGAAACTTATGTGTCAAGTAGTATAGCTCCAGCGATAAGATTAAAACTAAATAACCCAAATGATAATTTTTGGCAAAGTTTATTTTTTGAAAATGAAGGCAATCCTGAATTGATTAACCCAAATACATTCAAAGAATTTTTTAGAGGCCTTTACATTAAAGCGGATGGAGTTAATTCAGATGGGTCTATGATGTTATTAAATTTTGCTTCATCAAACACAAAGCTTACAATTCATTACACGTCTGAAACTAGTACTGATAGTGATACAGATTCTGGTGGAACTTCAACTGAAACCATTACAAGTCAAAATGAATATGTTTTAAACTTTACTGACAATTTAGTTAATATATATGAAAACAATTTCCTAGTTGATGTCTCAAACCCGAATACTGTTGATGGAGATGAAAGAATTTACCTCAAAGGTGGTGAAGGATACATGTCTACTGTAGATTTATTTGGTGGAGATATTCAAGATGAAAATGGTGAAATGGTAAATGCATTTGAGCATTTCAAAAACTCATTTTATGATGAGGAAAATGAAATTGCTAATAAGATAATAAATGAAGCTTATATAGAATTTTTTGTCGATCAAACCCAAGACATTGGATCTGAACCTGATAGAATTTATTTATATAATTTTGAGCAAAATACCGCGCTTATTGATTATTTTCTTGATCAGTCAGTAAGTTCTACCACAATTAATGCAAAAATAAATCATTTAGAGCCATTAACAAGAGATGGAGATTCAATTACTGGTGAAGGAGTTAAGTACAAAATTAGAATAACAGAGCATCTAAATAATTTAATTCTTAGAGATTCAACAAATGCTAAACTAGCATTAGTTGTTACTTCAAATGTAGGATCAATAGATAACTTTTCTATTTTAAATAGTGGCGAAGAAGACCGTGATTTTCCTTCTGGCGCAATTTTAACTCCCAAAGGAACAGTACTACACGGAAGTCAATCTGAAGATATTGATAAAAGACCTAGAATTAAAATATATTATACTGACCCCAATGAATAATATTAGAAATTGTTATTTCTATAGATAGTTATAATTTAAAATTTATTAATTAATACATTTGTAAAGTATGTGTGGAATAGTTGGTTATATTGGAGATAAAAATGCTTATGAAATTGTAATAAATGGTTTGAGAAGGCTCGAGTATAGAGGTTATGACAGCTCAGGTATTGCTCTATATAATTCTGAATTGAATGTTTGTAAAACCAAAGGAAAAGTTGAAAAATTAGTTAAAAAAGCTAAAAAAAACATTTCACTTGAAGCAAATATTGGAATAGGACACACAAGATGGGCCACTCACGGTGAACCTAATAATGTAAATGCACATCCTCTTATTTCGAATAATGGTTCCCTTGTGATTGTTCATAATGGTATTATTGAAAATTACGCTACAATAAAAAATGAATTAATCGGCAAAGGTTATAATTTTAAATCTCAAACTGATACAGAAGTTTTAGTAAACTTAATTGAATATGTTCAAGAAACAGAAAATGTAAAGTTAGGCAAGGCTGTGCAACTTGCATTGTCTCAAGTAGTTGGTGCTTATGCAATTGCAGTGTTTGACAAAAAGAAACCAGATGAAATTGTTGTAGCTAGACTTGGAAGTCCATTAGCAATTGGAATTGGGGAAAGTGAAATGTTTATTGGAAGTGATGTTACTCCATTTTTAGACTTTACAAGAAAAGTCATTTATCTTGATGAGGGGCAAGTTGGCGTGTTAAGGAATCATAAAGAGACAAAATTTTATGAGATTTCCAATGATTCTATTATATCTCCAAATATTGAAACTTTAGAATTAGAACTATCTGAAATTGAAAAAGGTGGATTTGATCATTTCATGCTTAAAGAAATACATGAACAACCAAAGGCGATAATTGATACACTCAGAGGAAGGCTAAAGTTAAACAAGGGTATAATTAAACTTTCTGGAATTGATAACAATTTAAATAAATTTACATCTGCAAATAAAATAACTATTATTGGTTGTGGTACTTCTTGGCATGCAGGGCTAGTTGGAGAATATATATTTGAAAAAATATCTAGAATTCCTGTTGAAGTTGAATATGCTTCAGAGTTTAGATATAGAGATCCAATAATTAATCCTAATGATATTGTAATTGCTATTTCTCAATCTGGTGAAACAGCCGATACACTGGCTGCAATGAAATTAGCAAAAGAAAAAGGTGCATTTGTGTTTGGTATTTGCAATGTAGTAGGTTCATCAATAACCAGGGAATCTAATTCAGGAACTTACACACATGCAGGTCCTGAGATTGGTGTTGCCTCAACAAAAGCTTTTACCACACAAATTACAGTTTTATACCTAATGGCATTAAAAATTGGTAAAGCAAAAGGAATTATTTCAAATAATGTATTTAATAAATATCTAGCAGAGTTAAATCTCATCCCTGAAAAGATTGAAAAATCGTTAAGTTTCAATAATAAAATTGAAGAAATTGCAGATCAAATCAAAGACTCTACTAACTGTCTATATCTTGGTAGAGGGTTTAATTTTCCTGTAGCCTTAGAAGGGGCTTTAAAACTTAAAGAGATATCTTACATACACGCAGAAGGATATCCAGCCGCAGAAATGAAGCATGGCCCAATTGCACTTATTGATGAGCAAATGCCAATTGTGGTAGTTGCTATTAATAGCAACCACTATGAAAAAGTAGTGAGTAATATCCAAGAAATTAAAGCAAGAAAAGGAAAGATAATTGCGGTGGTAACTCAGGGAGATACTGTGGTAAGAGAATTGGCAGATTATGTAATGGAAGTACCGCCAACTCCAGAAACCTTAACCCCACTTGTAACTACCATACCCTTGCAGCTATTATCTTATCATATTGCTGTGATGCTTAACAGAAATGTAGATCAGCCAAGAAACTTGGCCAAGAGTGTTACAGTAGAGTAGGTTTATGGGTTGATAAACCTTACCCCTATAAATGGGTGGTAAAGTTCTCATTATCAATTATTACCACTAACCTTTGGGAGTCAAATTATAGTGAATACCAACAGTATTTATTCAACAGAATTTGTGAATATAAAGAGTGTTTTCTTACCCCTATTGGGTACAGAAAAATATC
>JABHBC010000130.1 GCA_018674025.1 Flavobacteriaceae bacterium | reverse complement strand
TAGACATGCTAGACTTAGGATCTAGTGCCGCGAGGTGTGAGAGTTCGAGTCTCTCCGCCCGCACTTTTTTTTAATTTTCCTTTATAACTCAACACTTCATTAATGAATACTGTCACAGATTTACTAGAAGTTTTGCTTTTAGATAAAAAAGAAGATTTTTTTATTGGTAAAAGTGAAACTGTTGGTAGCTTAAATGTATTTGGTGGACAAGTTTTAGCTCAATCTTTGAATGCAGCCTACCGAACTATTACAAATGGCAGAATATTACATTCTCTTCATTCCTATTTTTTAGAGCCTGGAGATTTAAATAAATCTATTCGATACATAGTAAATGAAACTAGAGATGGAGGTAGTTTCTCTACAAGAAGAGTAACTGCAGTTCAGGGAGAAAAAACTATTTTTATTTTAGCAGCTTCTTTTCATAAAATTGAGTTTGGATATGAGCATTATCGTAAAATACAGCGAACAATCACACCCCCAGAGAAATTAACAAGTTGGAGTGAACTTGCAGAGAAAAATGGTAAGTTGATGCCTTTTAAATTAAAGAGTTTTTTAAGTGTTGAGCGCCCAATTGAGTTTAAACCAACTAATATTCTAAACCTTTCTAGTAATAATGATCTTCCTCCAATAATGGATGTATGGTTTAAATTAAAAGGGGATATTCCAAATTTGACAATTGAAATCAAGCACCAGATATTAACATATATTTCTGACTACAATCTATTATGGTCATCAATCCTTCCTCATATGAAAAAAGTTAGTTTTTCGGACCTTCAAATGGCAAGTTTAGATCATGCAATGTGGTTTTACAGAGATTTTGACTTTGATGATTGGCTGCTTTATTCAATTGAAAGCCCTAACTCTGGTAATGCAAGAGGGGTTGCTCAAGGTCATATTTATACAAGAACAGGAACTTTAATTGCATCCGTTGTTCAAGAAGGTTTAGTTAGACCTTTAACCAAATAATAATAATTTTAACTTACTATATTTGCATTAATTAGCTAAATGAAAAAAGAAGATTTTATTTATAATAATAATTTTGTAGCTCCATTAAGTGGGAGTTCTCATTGGGAATCCCCAAGCAATATTGCTTTAGTAAAATATTGGGGAAAATCAGACCTTCAAATACCAAAAAACACTTCTATTAGTTTTACATTAAGTAAATGTTTAACTAACACAAAGTTTGATTTTGTTAAGAAAACAAATAATTCAAAATTAATTGATTTTGAAATTTATTATAATGATAATCTAAAAGAGGATTTTAAACCTAAAATCCAATCTTTTTTAGAAAGAATAGTCACGTATTGCCCTTATATATTAAATTATAAATTTAAAATAAATACAATAAACACATTCCCTCACAGTAGTGGTATTGCTTCATCAGCAAGTGGTATAAGTGCTTTAGCACTTTGTATTATGTCACTTGAAAAACTTATTAATCCAAAGATTACAGATGAATATTTTTATACCAAGGCATCTTTTTTAGCAAGATTAGGGTCTGGCAGTGCATGTAGAAGTCTAAAAGGAAGTGTTAATTTATGGGGTGCTCATTCATCTTTTAATTCTAGCTCTAACTTATATTCTATAAATTTTCCATATGAAGTTAATGATATTTTTAAGACTTATCATGATGCTGTATTACTTGTAGATAAAGGAATTAAAACAGTTTCCAGTACCGCTGGCCATAATCTGATGAATAATCATCCTTTTGGTGAAAAAAGATTCCAAATTGCACAAGAAAATACCGATAAACTATCTACTATTTTAAAAAATGGAGACACTAATGAATTTGTTAAGCTTGTTGAGAATGAGGCTTTAATGCTTCACGGCTTAATGATGACTAGTGATCCGTCTTATATACTTATAAAGCCTAATACACTACGAATAATTGAAAGTATTCGTGAATTTAGATTTAAAAATGATATTCCTGTTTGTTTTACTTTAGATGCTGGGGCAAATGTTCATGTTTTGTTCCCCGATAAATATTCAGATAAAGTTTACAATTTTATTGAAACTAAATTAAAAGTTTATTGTGAAAGCAATTCATATATAAAAGATTGTGTTGGTTTTGGCGCTAAACAATTGTAAATTTGATTTTATAAAAATTACTTATGAAGGGTCCATTGTTTTATTCTAAAATACTATTGTTCGGAGAATATGGAATAATAAAAGATTCAAAAGGACTATCTATTCCATATAACTTTTATAACGGAGCTCTTAAAATAACTGATGTAAACACCCCTTTTGCTAAGGATTCTAATGCTAAATTGTTCAAGTTCTATGACTATTTAAAAAACTTAAATAGTTCAATAGTAAATTTTAATTTAGATAAATTTCATAGCGATTTAAAATTGGGAATGTATTTTGATTCTTCAATTCCTGAAGGTTACGGGGTTGGCAGTAGTGGTGCATTAGTTGCTGCAGTTTATGATTATTATGCTAATAATAAAATAACTGTCTTAGAAAATCTTACCAGAGAAAAGCTTTTAAAATTAAAAGATATTTTTTCAACTATGGAGTCATTTTTTCATGGTAAATCATCTGGTTTAGATCCACTAAATAGCTATTTAAGTATACCAATTTTAATAAATTCAAAAAAAGATATCAAAGTTATTGGTATTCCATCTCAACAAAGAGATGGTGAAGGAGCTGTTTTCCTATTAGACAGTGGTGAGGTAAGTACAACTGCACCAATGATTAATATTTTCATGGAAAAGATGAAAAAAGATGGGTTTAGAAAAATGCTTAACAACCAATTCATTAAATACACTAATAGTTGTGTAGAAGATTTTTTAAATGGTGATTTAAGTTCTTTATTTCAAAACACAAAAAAATTATCTAAAGTTGTTTTTGATAATTTCAAGCCGATGATCCCTAACAAATATCATTCCTTATGGCAAAGAGGAATTGATAACGATTCTTACTTTTTAAAACTATGTGGCTCTGGTGGAGGAGGATATATTTTAGGTTTTACTAAAAATATTGAAAAGGCAAAAAAAGAATTGAACGGGCATAAAATAGAGGTTGTTTATAACTTCTAGAGATTAACTCTATCGATATATCATGAAAGATATATTTTATAAATTTATTAGTTTATTTTCAGTAATTAGATTATATAATATTTTTATTATAATTATTGCTCAATACTTTACGTCTATTTTTATTATCTCTATAGACACATCTATTTCTAGTATACTGTTTGATTTTCAATTATTTCTTTTAATATTATCTTCATCTATTGCCATAGCTTCTGGCTATATCATCAATAATTTTTATGATTATGAAAAAGACCTTATTAACAAACCAATAAAATCTAAAATTGATAAAGTGATTAGAAAAAGAACAAAGCTTAGTCTTTATATTACTTTAAACTTTTTGTGTATTTATACTTCATCATTGGTTTCTTGGCGAGCTGTTCTTTTTTTTTCGATATATATATTTGTTATATGGCTTTATTCACATAAATTAAAAAGAACATTATTTATTGGAAATGTAGTTTCTTCTTTACTATCAGTGATTCCTTTTTTCATAATATTGATTTACTACAAAAACTTTGAATTAATTATTTTTCTTTATGCTATATTTTTATTTCTAATTGTTTACATGCGTGAAATAATAAAGGATTTAGAAAACATAAAAGGAGACTTCACATTAGATTATAGAACTATTCCTGTTGTTTATGGGGAAAAATCAAGTAAGTACTTACTATCGATAGTCTCATTGTTCACAGTAGCAATAATTTACATTTTACTAAGTGGTTTTGACACCGGAATGATGTTCTATTATTATTATTTTAGTATAGCTGTATTGCTATTTTTTATTATTATTTTGTGGAAATATGATTCTAAAAAATATTATAATTTTCTACATAATCTATTAAAATTCCTTATTGTATTGGGTGTTTTAAGTATTGTTTTGATAGACTTTGATTTATTTTTAGAAAAATTTTACATATTATTTAATTATTTAATACTTCCTTAAGATATCTATATATCTTTGAAAAAAAATGTCATGGATAATAAAATTCGTTTAAATAAATTTATCTCAAATTCAGGAATTTGCTCTAGAAGAGATGCAGATATGCATATTTCGATCGGAAGTGTTAAAGTTAACGGAAAGGTTGTAACTGAAATGGGTTACAAAGTTAATTTAAACGATGAAGTTCGTTTTGATGGGGCTCGTATTTATCCAGAAAAAAAAGCATATGTGCTTTTAAATAAACCAAAAGGATTTTCAACTACTGATAGTAAGTCTAAGGGGAAAACAGTGATGGATTTAGTTTCTAATGCAACTAACGCAAGAATTAAGCCTATTGGAAGGTTAGGTCGCAATACAACAGGTTTATTGCTTTTTACCAATGATGAATTGATTATGAATAAATTTACCAACTCAAAAAAAGGTGTAGCTAGATTATTTTATATTGAACTTGATAAAAATTTAAAGGCAGAGCACTTAAAACAAATTAAAGAGGGATTTAAAATAAATGGTAAATTAATTGCTGTAGAAGAGATTAGTTATGTCGAGAACTCTTCGAAAAAAGAAATTGGACTGAGTATAAAAAATACAGGAAACACTATTATAAGAACGATATTTGATCATTTCAAATATGATATCATTAAACTTGATTGTGTAAAAATTGCTAACTTAACTAAAAAGGATATTCCAAGAGGTCATTGGAAAAACCTAACTGAACTTGAAGTTAGTAATTTAAAAATGATATAATCCTTCACATTAAGGCATTATCTATAATTTCTTTGACTACTTCTGGATTTAACAAAGTACTTGTATCTCCTAGCTTACTAGTTTCATTACAAGCAATTTTTCTTAAAATTCTTCTCATAATTTTTCCAGAGCGTGTTTTTGGTAAGCCACTGGTAAATTGAATTTTATCTAATTTGGCAATTGGACCAATCCTAATATTGATTAGTTCATTAATCTCTTTTCTAGTATTATCATTATGGTTGGATTCACTTACATTTTTTAGAGTGATATAGCCATATAAAGCACACCCTTTTATGTAATGAGGAAACCCAACAATAGCAGACTCCGCAACCATTGGATGTTCGTTAATTGCATCTTCAATTGGAGCAGTTCCAAGGTTGTGACCTGAAACAATAATAACATCATCTACACGCCCAGTAATTCTATAATTACCTACATCATCTCTTAATGCTCCATCACCTGTGAAGTATTTATTTTTAAATGCCGAAAAATATGTTTCTTTATAGCGCTTATGATTACCCCAAATTGTTCTAGCAATACTCGGCCAAGGAAACTTGATACATAACTTTCCTTCAACTTGATTTCCCTCTAGTTCATTATTATTCTCATCCATTAAACAAGCCTGAACCCCAATAAAAGGTAATGTAGCAAAGGTTGGTTTAGTAGGGGTTACATTAGGAATTGAAGTAATCATAATACCCCCAGTTTCTGTTTGCCACCAAGTATCAATTATAGGACTTTTCTTTTTTCCTATATTATCATTATACCAGTGCCATGCTTCTTCATTTATTGGTTCACCAACTGAGCCAAGTACATTTATTGAAGATAAATCATAATTTTCAATAAAATGTGAACCTTGTTTTGCTAATGCTCTTATTGCAGTTGGAGCTGTATAAAATTGACTTATTTTATGTTTTTCAACAATATTCCAAAAACGTCCATAATTTGGGTAGCTAGGCACTCCTTCAAACATTACTGTTGTAGCTCCATTTGCTAATGGGCCATATACAATATAGCTATGCCCCGTAATCCAACCAATATCTGCGGTACACCAATACACATCATTTTCATTATATTGAAATGCGTTTTTAAATGTGTAAGCAGTATAAACCATGTATCCAGCTGTTGTATGAACCATTCCTTTTGGCATTCCAGTTGAGCCTGAGGTATACAATATAAATAATGGATCCTCTGCATCCATAATTTCTGCTTCACATTGATCTGAGGCATTATATAGTAATGTTTCTAGCCATTTATCTCGACCGTTTTTCATATTGATTTCAGACATTATCCTTTTAGCTACTAAAACATTTTTTATACAAGAACATTTTTCTAAAGCCTCATCAACTATACCCTTCAAATCAATAGTTTTAGCTCCTCGAAACGAGCCGTCAGCAGTAATTATCATACTACATTTAGAATCATTAATTCTAGTTGCTAATGCATTTGCAGAAAACCCTGCAAAAACAACAGAATGTATAGCTCCAATTCTAGCACATGCCAAAACAGAAATAGCCAATTCGGGGATCATGGGTAAATAAATACACACACGATCTCCTTTTTTAACTCCTTCTTGTTTAAGAACATTTGCGAATTTATTTACTTTTTTATGAAGTTGATTGTAAGTAATATATTGAGTTTCTTCGTCAGGATTATTTGGTTCGAATAAAATCGCTGTTTTATCCCCACGAACTTTTAAATGTCTGTCGATACAGTTTTCTGTAATATTTAATTTAGCACCTTTAAACCATTTGATTTCAGGTTTTGAAAAGTCCCATTCTAAAACAGAATCCCATTTTTTTTTCCAAATAAAATTCTTAACTGCAATATCTTCCCAAAATTTTTCAGGATCATTTACGGAACTTTTATAAACATCATTATATTTTTGTAAGTTATTTATTTTATAATTACTCATGTAGTGGATATTTAATACTTATTCAATTATTTATGACTTAGTGAGTAGCTTTTCCAGCATTTATTGGTATTCTAATATTTTCAACAATTTCTTGAACTGATTTTGGAGGTTCTTTTGTGAGTTTCATTATAGTAAGAGAGACTATAAAATTTAAAATCATTGCTACACTCCCAAAACCCTCTGGAGATATACCTAACCACCAATCATCTTTTGTACCTCCACCAAACCAACCAAACTTAAATTTAGTCATATAAAACAGCATTAATAAAACACCAATAATCATGCCTGTTACTGCACCTTCTTTATTCATTTTTTTATAAAAAATACCTAATATAATAGCTGGAAAAAATGAAGCAGCTGCAAGTCCAAAAGCTAGAGCAACTGTTGCCGCTACAAATCCAGGTGGGTTGATACCAAAATAACCAGCAACACATACCGCAACAACAGCGGATAAACGTGCTGCTAATAATTCACCTGTTTCTGTAATATTAGGATTAATCATTTTTTTAATTAAATCATGAGATACAGATGAAGAAATAACTAATAACAAACCAGCAGCTGTAGATAATGCTGCTGCCAAGGCTCCAGCTGCAACCAAAGCTATTATCCAGTTAGGTAATTTAGCTATTTCTGGATTAGCTAAAACCATGATATCATTGTCTACAATTAATTCATTATTTTTTTCATCTGCAACATATTGAATTAATCCATCATTATTTTTATCAAAATATTCAATTAGTCCCGTTGCTTCCCATTTTTTAAACCAATCTGGAACAGAATTGTATGGTTGATTTGAAACAGTTTCAATCATATTAGTTCTTGCAAATACTGCCACAGCAGGTGCCGTGGTATATAAAACAGCAATAAGTAGTAATGCAATTCCAGCTGATTTTCGGGCATCTTTAACACGCTTTACAGTAAAAAAACGTACAATTACATGTGGTAAACCTGCTGTGCCAACCATTAATGCTAATGTAATTGCAAACACATCAATTAGTGACTTTGAGCCTTCAGTATATTCAGCAAATCCT
This sequence comes from Flavobacteriaceae bacterium, assembly GCA_018674025.1. GTDB lineage: Bacteria > Bacteroidota > Bacteroidia > Flavobacteriales > Flavobacteriaceae > SGZJ01. Next base: position 1,193 of record JABHBC010000130.1, on the reverse strand, counting down.
AAATCAGTGCTTAATCCATCCAACTTATCTAATAAATAAATACCCGGTTCATCTACTAATTCACCGCCAAAGCCTAATTGTGGAATAGGATTACCTGTCATCTGAATAGAAATAAAAATTGCAGGAACCATAAATGCAAAAATAAGAACACAATATTGAGCTACTTGAGTGTATGTAATTCCTTTCATTCCTCCTAAAACAGCGTAAAACAAGACAATAATCATACCTATAATTACTCCAGTGTTAATGTCAACTTCTAAAAAGCGTGAAAAGACCAATCCGACTCCTCTCATTTGTCCTGCTACGTATGTAAATGAAACAAGAAGAGCACAAAATACTGCAACAAATCTTGCTGTATTTGAATAATAACGATCACCAATAAAATCAGGAACCGTAAATTTTCCAAATTTTCTTAAATAGGGTGCTAATAACAAAGCTAAAAGCACATATCCACCTGTCCAACCCATTAAATAAACAGCACCATCATATCCTGCAAAAGATATAATACCAGCCATAGAAATGAAAGAAGCTGCACTCATCCAGTCGGCAGCTGTAGCCATTCCGTTTGCTAATGGAGATACACCACCTCCGGCTACGTAAAACTCTTTTGTTGAACTAGCTCTTGACCAAATAGCAATTCCTATATATATTGAAAAAGTAATACCAACTAATATGTAAGTCCAATTCTGGATCCCAATTCCTTCTAAAAACAAACTATACATCATAACCATATTTTTTATCAAGCTTATTCATTAAATGGACGTATATAAATATCAAAATAACAAATACATATATCGAACCTTGTTGAGCAAACCAAAACCCTAGCTTAAAGCCACCTATTTTAAATTCATTTAGAAAGTCCTTAAATAATATTCCCGCTCCAAAGGAAACTAAAAACCAAAAAAACATTAATATTAGAACGTATCTTATATTTTCTTTCCAATAAGACTTAGCGTTACTTTTAGTCATAATATTTATAGTTTGTAATATCTATAAATATATAAATCTTTTAATAAAAAAAAGGATAAACTCTCCACAGAGAATTTATCCCGTTCTGTACACCTTGGGTTTTTAAAATCGAACTCATTTTACAAAGGATTGATTTAACTGAGTGAATTAAAGGGATTTCTGATAAGCAGAGGATATTGGTCTAATAATAGATTAAGGATATAACTTCTTAGTTTACTATTATT
>JABHBC010000129.1 GCA_018674025.1 Flavobacteriaceae bacterium | reverse complement strand
ATAATAGTACCTAATGGAATCTTTGATAAAGGCATGCAATTACCAATTTCAGGTGCAACACCATCTCCTGAGACAACGTTTTGACCAACTTTTAAACCATTTTGAGCAATCATATATCGCTTTTCACCATCTTGGTAACATAAAAGAGCAATGAATGCAGTTCTATTTGGATCATATTCAATTGACTTAACTTCTGCTGGAATTCCAGACTTATCTCTTTTGAAATCAATTATTCTATATCTTTTTTTATGACCACCGCCTTTGTAACGCATGGTCATTTTTCCTTGACTATTTCTACCACCAGATCTTTTTTTCGGAACAAGTAAACTTTTTTCCGGCTTATCAGTTGTAATGGCATCATAGCCATTAACAACTCTAAATCGCTGTCCTGGTGTTATTGGTTTTAATTTTCTTACTGACATTTCTTTTTAATTACATGTTAGCATACAAATCTATAGACTCACCTTCCGCCAGTTGTACAATTGCCTTCTTAACAGCATTTGTTTTACCATGTTGGATACCAGCTTTTGTGAAGCGAGTATTCCTGTCTGGACGGACATTAATAGTACGAACTTTTTCAACAGAAACTCCGTAAGCTTTTTCAACAGCTTTTTTAATTTCTACTTTGTTCGACTTAACGTTAACTTGAAAAGTGTAACGATTGTTTAACTCACTATCGTTAGTTGCTTTTTCAGTTATTATTGGTTTAATCAAGATATTCATATCTTACTTATTTACTTAAATTTAATTCAATTCCTTCTAATGCACTTTCTACCAAAACTAATTGATCTGCATTTAATAATTTATAAGTACTTAATTCTGAGTAAGTTATAACTTCAGAGCCCTTTAAATTACGCGATGACAAATATACATTATTATTCGAAGCACCAAAGACAAATAAAGATTTTTTACTTTCTAAATTAAGAGCCTTTAAAACAGAAGTAAAGTTTTTAGTTTTAATCGTTTCAAAGTCGAAATCTTCTAGTACTGTAATTGCTTTATCATTAGCCTTTAATGTAAGTGCAGTTTTTCTGGCTAAACGCTTTAAGTTTTTATTTAGCTTAAAACTATAATTTCTAGGTCTTGGTCCAAATATTCTACCACCACCTCTGAAAACACCAGATTTTATACTACCAGCTCTGGCAGTACCTGTACCCTTTTGTTTTTTAATTTTTCTAGTTGATCCTATAATATCAGCTCTTTCTTTTGCCTTGTGAGTACCTTGACGTTGATTAGCTAAATATTGTTTAACATCCAAATATATGGAATGATTGTTAGGCTCAATTCCATAAACATCTTTAGAAAGGTCTACCTTTCTACCTGTGTCTTTTCCTTTATAATCTAATACAGCTACTTTCATTATTTCTGAATTGTTACATAAGAATTATTGTGACCAGGAACACATCCTTTAACTACTAAAAGATTTTTTTCTGGTACTACTTTATAAACTCTTAAATTTTGAACCTTAATTGTTTCACCACCCATTCTGCCGGCCATTTTCATGCCCTTAAATACTCTAGCAGGATATGAAGCAGCACCAATAGAACCTGGTGCTCTTAATCTATTATGTTGACCGTGAGTAGCTTGACCTACACCAGCAAATCCGTGTCTTTTAACAACACCTTGAAATCCTTTACCTTTAGAAGTTCCAGAAACATCAACAAATTCACCTTCTTTGAAGTGATCTACATTTATACTATCTCCTAGTTTGTAATCCTCATCAAAACCTTGAAATTCAACAACCTTTCTTTTGACAGATGAACCAGCCTTCTTAGAGTGCCCAATTTGAGCCTTCGTAGAATTTTTTTCAGTCTTGTCATCGAAACCAAGTTGAAGGGCTTCATAGCCATCTACTTCTTTAGTTCTGACTTGGGTAACAATACAAGGACCAACCTCAATGACAGTACATGGAATATTCTTTCCATTCTCGTCAAAAATACTGGTCATGCCAATCTTTCTTCCTATTAACCCAGACATAATTATTAGTATTTAATTAATTTATATTCAATCTATTTTTGGGACGCATCCCTAAAAAAACAGGGTCAAAAATAATTCAACCCTGATTATTTTTTATCCGTTTTTCCTTTGCACAAAGCGCAGGACATGTAATGGAGATACCATCTCCGTGTTATTGGCCTAAGGCCAATTATCACACTTTAATCTCTACTTCTACTCCAGAAGGCAACTCTAATTTCATTAGAGCGTCAATGGTCTTAGAAGATGAAGAGTAAATATCAAGGAGTCTTTTGTAAGAACTCAATTGAAACTGCTCTCTAGATTTTTTATTCACGTGCGGGCTACGCAAAACTGTGAATATTTTCTTATGAGTTGGCAAAGGTATTGGGCCAGTAACTACTGCACCAGTAGACTTTACCGTCTTTACGATCTTCTCAGCAGACTTGTCTACCAAGTTAAAGTCGTAGGATTTAAGTTTAATTCTAATTTTTTGGCTCATCGTACTTAATTATGCAGTTATACCTTTAGCTTTTTTGATTACTTCTTCT
>JABHBC010000128.1 GCA_018674025.1 Flavobacteriaceae bacterium | reverse complement strand
TCATCAATAATGCTTGGTTTTTGGTGAATTAATCTTGTAAGCTTTAACGAAAGGTCAGTGATGATTATTTTAGGGTTGCCATTTCGATTTAGCTCATAGATTGCTTTGTTCACTTCCTCGTAAAGCTCAATTATATTGTTGTTGTGAATAAAGGGAGAAAATTTTTCAAAATTAAAACCTTTATCTTTAAACTCTTCCTTGTAAGTGCTTGATTTATAGTTTCTTAGCATAGATTTTCTAAAAACCTCTAGCGCAAAAATAAAAAACTGTTTTTGTATATCTTTTGGAAGCTTGCTAACTTTTTCACTCCAAAGAACTAAATCTCCAACAGCTACTTTAGAGGTTTTAACTTTAAAGGCAAGCCTAACCCATTCAACAAAAAGAAGCTCGAAATTTACACCACTCGAATCAGAGTTTAAAATATCAAGGGCTGAAAAGTAACTGCCTCCACTCATATTTGCGATATTGTAAGCAGATTCATTATCTGCCAAACCATTAATTATAAGAGACTCAGCAATTTCGCTTGCCTTTATTGGAGGTATATTAATTTTTTGACATCTTGACTTTATTGTTGGAAGGATTGCGGACTGATTTTCCGTTAAAAGTAAAAAAACAGTTTCTGCACTAGGCTCCTCAATTAATTTGAGGAGTTTATTCGCACACTCTGTATTCATGTTTTCAGCCATCCAAATAATCATAACCTTATATCCGCCCTCGTATGATTTAAGAGACATTATTTTATTAATCTCCTCAGCTTCATTAACACTTATATTTCCTTTTTTATTTGCAATCTCTATTTTTTCAAGCCACTGAGACAGTCTTATGTAGGGGTTTTCTTTTACCGTCTCCCTCCATTCTTTTAAGAAATGCTTTGAAGTTGCCTTAGATTTAACTTTTGAATTTGTGTTAACCGGATATATAAAGTGCAAGTCAGGGTGAGTTAATCGGTTAATTTTTTGCTGAGCACTAATTGTTTCTAATTCGTTCCTATTTAATTTTGAGCAAAGAATTCGTTCAGCAAACTTTATAGCCACAGAAAGTTTTCCAACTCCTGTAGGCCCAGATAACAGGTACGAATGAGCTATTCTGCCTGAGGTTATTTTTGTGTCTAACTCTTTAAGTAAAGTTTTTTGACCAACTAAATTAATTTTTGACATAACACAAAGATAATAGAAATCAACCCTATTAAGTAGCACGAATAAATTATATTTGCTTTCTAAATTGATATAATGAAGACTGTTTTAGATTTTAATTTCCTTAACAAAACAGCTCTGATAAGAGTTGATTTTAATGTCCCCCTAGATAGTTATCAAAAAGTACTGGACAACACAAGAATTCTTTCAGCTAAACCTACAATTTTAAAAATCATTGAAGACGGAGGATCCTGTGTATTAATGTCTCATCTTGGAAGACCCAAAGGCAGGAATCTCAAATATTCATTAAAGCACATACTTAAAGATGTTGAGAATGTTTTAGACAGAGAGGTTAAGTTTATTCCAGACTGTACAGGAAAAGAGACGCTAAAAACAATCAGCTCTTTGCAGCCAGGAGAAATTGCTATAATGGAAAATCTTAGATTTTACGAGGAAGAAACCAGTGGTTGTAAAGAATTTGCAAAAAAACTCTCAGAATTTGGAGATATCTATGTTAACGACGCTTTTGGAGCAGCCCACAGAAAACACGCATCTACAGCTATAATTGCTGATTTTTTCCCAAATAAAAAATGTTCAGGCCTTTTGCTTAATAAAGAAATAATGGCGATAGAAAAGGTGCTAGAAACTGGAGAAAGGCCTGTTGTTGCTATTTTGGGGGGAGCAAAAGTCTCTTCTAAGATTACAATCATTAATAATATTTTTAAAAAAGTAGATGCAATCATACTAGGAGGTGGAATGGCTTATACTTTTATAAAAGCACAAGGAGGTGAAATAGGAAATTCTATTTGTGAAGACGACAAAATAGACCTTGCTCTTGAATTAATTGAAAGAGCAAAAGAAAACAACGTTGCCCTTCATTTACCTACTGATGTTGTTGCCGCGGATAATTTTAACAACGAAGCTAACAGAAAAGAATTACAAATATTTAATATTTCTGCAGGCTGGCAAGGGTTAGATATTGGCCCAGCATCTATAAAAGCTTTTTCAAAAGTAATTATCAATGCTAAAACAATTTTATGGAACGGCCCTATGGGTGTTTTTGAAATGTCGAACTTTTCTAATGGAACAAAATCTATTGGAGACGCAATTAAAATCTCTACAAAAAACGGAGCATATTCTTTAGTGGGGGGAGGAGACTCTGTGTCTGCTGTTAAAGAATTTGGCCTGGACAAAGACGTTAGTTATGTAAGCACTGGAGGAGGCGCAATGCTTGAAAGTCTAGAAGGAAAAACACTTCCGGGAATAGCCGCTCTTTAACAAAATAATATTTTAATGTTGACAAAGTTATTTTTATTTTTTTTACTTAACAGCTCAAGTTACCAAGCGCAACAAAGCCCCTTGAGCTTTTCAAAGATTAAGTCGGAAAGAGTTATAATTGATAAAGATTCTATAAGATTACGTGTTGAAGACATTAACTCAAAAACTCCCTTTCAAATTGATTACACTCCTTTACTTGAAGAGACAATAATAAATTATTTAGAAAACAGACAAGCAACATATTTAGAGCTTTACAGCAAGTCAGATTATTTTTTTCCAATTTTTGAAAACGCATTACAAAAGTATAATGTGCCGTTGGAGCTAAAATACATTCCAGTAATAGAGTCTGCTTTAAACCCACGTGCAAAATCAAGAGTTGGAGCTACAGGACTATGGCAGTTTATGTTTAATACAGCGAAAGACCTAGACTTAAAAGTTAATAGTTATGTTGACGAAAGAATGGATCCGATTAAGTCCTCTGAGGCCGCAGCTAAATACTTGTCTGAACTTTATGCACGATTTAATGACTGGAATTTAGCTATCGCCGCATATAATTATGGTCCGGGAAACATTAGAAGAGCCATAAAAGCTTCGGGTTATTCAAATTTTTGGAATTTAAGAGGGTATCTACCCAAAGAAACAGCTAATTACGTTCCTTCTTTTATAGCAACATTATACTTGTTTGAATTTGCACACAAACATGAAATCAAAATGAAGAGTAAGGAAATGAAACTCGCTCTTACAGACTCGATACCAATTAAAAAAATGGTGTCTTTTAGTCATATTGCTGATAAAATAGGCGTCCCTATAGACACATTAAATTTTTTAAACCCTTCTTACATACACAGTATTATTCCGAATGTAAAAAACAAGCAATATTACCTGACACTACCCCAAGCATATACAGATGCCTTCATAGAAAAAGAAGCTGAAATATATAACATGGCAGATCTTGATTATAATTCTAGAGAAAAACCATTACCACAACTGTACGAACTAAATTCACGAACCGTGTATCGAGTTGTTAACGGAGATTTTTTAGGGAAAATTGCCAGAAACTATGGAGTAAGAGTTAGTGATATAAAAAAATGGAATAAACTCAAAGACGATAATTTAAGAATTGGAAAGAGACTAATCATATTTCCAAAGAAGTTTCCAAAAAAACAATAACTTTAAAGTATGAAAAAGTTTTTTATGATTTTCGTGATTTTATTTTCATGTGAAGAAAACAACACTCAAAGTATGCTTTCAGCCTCTTCAGGGAACCTAAATGAAATCTCAACAGTACTGAGTGATGAATTATGGGATGGAATCGTAGGGAAAACCCTAAAGGAGAGTTTCTCAAAACCAGTTTACGGCTTGCCTCAAAGAGAGCCTCTTTTTAAGCTTAGACACATTCCTTCTCATGTTTTTTCAGGTTTTGTTACAAAAAACAGAACAATTATTAAAGTCAATAAAGCTGCGACGAGAAACACAAACATTACTTATAATAAATATGCAAAGCCACAACTTGTCATAGAGTTTTGCGGACCAACCCTGTCTGAGATAACAAAACAAATATCTAAAGACAGAGATTCAATAATAGCCTTAATAACACAAAATGAGATTAAGGAAAAACAAAGAAGAATTAAAAAATCCTTATCCAAAGACTTAGAAATAAAAAAGAATTTTAATATAAGCTTAAAATACCCATCAGTATATAGAGTTGCAAAATCTACAAAGGATTTTATTTGGCTTAGAAAGGACATAAAATCAGGAACCCTTAATCTTATGATTTATAATGCTTCAAACAAAGACAATCACTCCATAGAATCATATGTAAAAATTAGAGACTCTATATCGCATTTGTACATTCCTGGACCTGTAGACAATACAAATATGAGTGTTGATAATGGCTATTTGATAAGCACATTAAAAGGAGTTTTAAATAATGGAATAAATTATAAAGAGTTTCGCGGAATGTGGGAAGTCAAAAACCAATTTATGGCAGGCCCTTTTATTGCTTACAAATTTGATGATATAAAAAACAATAGGCAAATTAATATAGACGGCTTTGTTTATGCGCCATCTGTAAATAAAAGAAGCTATATTTTTGAACTAGAATCAATTATAAAAAGTATTACAATCGATTAAAAAACTATTTTGTTTCTTCTTCTTCAGAATTATCTTCTTTACTAGCCTTTTTAAATTCTTTTATTCCTCCACCAATACCTTTCATTAATTCGGGAATTTTTTTTCCTCCGAACATAAAAATTATAGCTAATGCAATTAACGCAATGGAACCCCATCCTGGAACAGCAAGTGGTAAAATGTAACTAATCATTATTGTTTTTTTTACAAAGTTAATAAATCTGACTAATTATTGTACATTTTACACATCTAAGATTATTTAATTAGTTTTGTAATTATGAAAAGTAAGCAGGCAGGCAAAAAAAGTTTTATATCAAAACTTTTAACAAAGTACAGGTTGGTTCTTCTAAATGACAGCACTTACGAAGAAAAATCTTCATTTAAGATAAGTAGATTAAACGTGTTTTCAATCCTGTTTGCGCTAATGTTTATTATTGTTTTGATAACATCAGGCATTCTTTTTTTCACTCCAATTAGAGAATATATTCCCGGTTACTCATCAACAAGCTTACAAAAACAAGCAAACTTGCTCAGTTATAAAACAGACTCTTTAAGGCAAATAGTTTTTTTAAATGACCAATATATAAACTCTTTGAAAAAGGTCTTAACAGGTGATTTAGAAACAATTGAGTACAAGGCAGATTCAGTTATTTCTAAAGATATTTTGGACCTTCAAATAATAGAAAAATCTAAAGAAGATTCTATCTTACGTCAATTAGTTAACAATGAAGACAAGTATAATTTAGACAATATTAATAAAAATAAAGACTTTTACCTTTTGTCCGCTCCAATAAATGGTGCTGTTTCCCAAAACTATTCGATTGCAGATGATCACTTAGCAATTGATATAAGTGTAGACATTGGAACACCAGTAAAGGCAGTTTCAAATGGACGAGTAATCCTCTCAGAGTGGACAACTCAAACTGGATATGTATTAATAATTGACCATGGAAACGACCTGATTTCTGTTTATAAACATAATTCAAAACTGCTAAAATCTCAAGGAGAAATAGTTAAGCAGGATGAAATTATAGCATTGTCTGGAAATAGTGGAGTTTTAACAAGCGGACCCCACCTTCATTTTGAGCTTTGGAGCGAAGGCTTTTCAATTGACCCAAACACACTTATTAATTTTGAATAAACTAGGAAGTTTTTTAAAGCAAGGAATTGCTAAAATAATTGCACGTAAGACAAAATTAGCGACAGACAGGTGGTCTTTGAACCCCGTTAAGACTCAAGACAGGGTTTTTAAAAGACTTTTAAAATCTGCACAAAACACTAAGTTTGGTCAGGATCATAACTTTAGCAACGTAAATTCTCATAAAGATTTTACAGATAATATACCAATCAGAGATTATGAAGAGTTTATCCCCTACATAGAACTAATAAAAAAGGGAGAAAAGAACATTTTGTGGAAAGGTCTTCCAGTTTATTTTGCGATTACATCAGGAACAACATCGGGAATTAAATACATTCCAATCACAAAAGAGAGTCTCCCCGAACATTTTAACGCATCTAAAAATGCAATGCTTTTGTATATAAATGAAACGGGAAAGATCGATTTTTTGTCAGGAAAATTAATTTTTTTACAAGGTAGTCCTGTTCTAGATACTAACGGAGTTATTAAAACAGGAAGGCTGTCCGGAATATCCGCCCATCATGTTCCTAAATACCTGCAATCGAACAGACTTCCTTCATGGGAAACAAACTGTATTGAAGACTGGGAAACAAAAGTTGACAAAATTATAGAAGAAACAATTAATGAGGATATGAGAATCATTGGAGGGATTCCTTCATGGGTTCAGATGTACTTCGAAAAAATTCAAAAGCTAAAGGGCATTAAAATTGGAGAGGTTTTTAAAAATTTTAATTTATTTATTTACGGAGGAGTTAATTATGAACCTTACAAGAAAAAATTTATTGATTTAATTGGTAGAAAAGTTGATAGTATTGAATTTTATCCTGCAAGTGAAGGTTTTTTTGCTTTTCAAAATAACCAAAGAAGCAAAGATTTATTATTGCTTCTTAACTCAGGAATTTTTTATGAATTTATTTCGGTTGAGGATTTTAACCAAAATATATTTAAAAGAATTACGGTTAAGGATGTTAAATTAAAGACTAATTATGTTTTAATCATATCTACCAATGCAGGACTTTGGGCATATAACACTGGAGACACAATTATGTTTACAGAACTCAAACCTCATAAAATTTTAGTTACCGGAAGGGTCAAGCATTTTATTTCTGCTTTTGGAGAACACGTTATAGTTAAAGATGTAGAAAACGCCATTAATAAGACGTGCTCTAAATTAAAGACTTTAATAACAGAGTTTACAGTAGCGCCTGAAGTTAATCCAATCAACGAGCTTCCATATCACGAATGGTTTATAGAGTTTTCTTCAGATAATGTCAACCTTGAAATTTTTTCTTCAACACTGGACCAGGAAATGCAAGATGAAAATAAGTACTATTTAGACCTTGTTCAAGGAAAAATACTACAACCTCTTAAGTTAAGGGCAATTGAACAAAACGGATTCAATAATTACATGAGTTCACAAAACAAGCTGGGCGGGCAGTTTAAAATCCCAAAAT
>JABHBC010000127.1 GCA_018674025.1 Flavobacteriaceae bacterium | reverse complement strand
CAAAAATAGCAATATCATTATTAAGCCTAATGAAACTAAGATACTATAGGATAATATTATTAAATTATAATTCTCTGTACTCCAATTTTCATTTTCATATTCCTTTTCAAGAGACTTTAAAATTATTAATTTCTCTTTATCAACAACCTCCCCTTTTGAAATAATTAGAGTTTGTTTATCGATCATACCTCTGTAGTTTGACACTTTGGAAATCGATTCATTATATGCGTTTTCAGAAAGGCTTTTATTGAAAGTTATATTAGGTTGTAAGATTTCAAATAAAATAGACTTAATTCTATTTTCATTAATATTGAAATCATTCTCAATGACTAAATTGTTGATGTAAGTAGACAAATCTTTAGGCATTAACAAATCAGAAAAAATTAAATTATCAATTATTATATTGTTAGAAATTATTGATAATTTTTGTTCGTTATCATAATCATAATTTGAATCTGCAAAACCTTTAGAATAAATTGTTTCTGCAATGAACTTTACTGAATTTATAATTGAATCTTTAGCTGGAGTCTTTACCATGTCTTGAAAAAGATATTCAATACGATTATTTGTTAAAGAATCTAATTCGGAAGAACTACTTGTTTGATTGAAATAGACAGGTGTATTAATTTTAATATCCTTTATTTCTTTCTCTAAATCATTGGAACTTTTTAGTACAGCAAAATTAAATGGAGCGTATAAGTTTTCAGATTGCCATGGTTTACCATTTTCAAAACTATATTTAAATTTTCCACTTTTCGGGAACATTGAAACTATTAGATAAACAGAGAGTATAAGAAGTATAACTTTATATATGAAGTTGTAATTTTTATATAGCTTATTTAAATATTTAATCATCATTTTAAGTATAATTATAAACATAAATTTAATGCTATTAATATTTACAAAAAATTTTATCTACAGATATTTTGTATAATTTTGTTACTTTCGTGAAATAACTAAATTATATATGAAAGAAGTAGTAATTGTATCAGCTGTTAGAACTCCAATAGGTAGTTTTTTAGGAGCCTTATCAAAAGTATCAGCACCTGATTTAGGAGCCATAGCTATTAAAGGAGCTCTAGATAAAATTAATTTACACCCAGAAGAAGTCAATGAAGTATTAATGGGTCATGTTGTTCAAGCCGGAGTTGGTCAAGCACCTGCTAGACAAGCTGCATTAAAAGCCGGAATACCTGAAGATGTTCCATGTACTACAGTGAACAAAGTTTGTTCCTCTGGGATGAAAAGCATAATGCAAGCAGCTCAATCTATTGCTTTAGGAGATAACGAAGTTGTTATTGCTGGTGGAATGGAAAACATGAGTTTAATTCCTCATTATTTCAATGCTAGAGTAGCTACTAAATTTGGATCAAAAGAAATAACCGATGGACTTCAATTAGATGGTTTAATAGATGTTTACAATAAACAAGCAATGGGATGTTTGGCAGATCTTTGTGCTAGTGAATTTAAATTATCAAAAAAAGATCAAGATGATTTTGCTGTAGAGTCTTATATGAGATCAAAAAATGCTTGGGAAAGTGGTAAATTCAAAAATGAAATAATACCTGTTGAAATAAAGGATAGAAGAGGGAATATTACTATAATAGATGAGGATGAAGAGTACAAGAACTTTAACGAAGACAAACTAAGGTCATTAAGACCTGTATTTACAAAAGAAGGTACAGTCACCGCTGGAAATGCTTCTACAATTAATGATGGTGCATCGGCATTAGTTCTAATGAGTCTTGAAAAATGCAAATCTTTAAATTTAAATCCTATAGCTAAAATAATTGCATTCAGTGATGTTGCTCAGGATCCAAAATGGTTTACAACAAGTCCCGCTAAATCAGTTCCTAAAGTTTTAGAAAAAGCAAAATTAAAAATTGATGATATTGATTTGTTTGAACTTAATGAAGCTTTTTCTGTTGTTGGATTAGCTAACATCAAAATATTAAACATAGATAAAAACAAAGTAAATGTTAATGGAGGTGCTGTCTCATTAGGTCATCCTTTAGGCTGTTCTGGAGCAAGAATAGTTACTACATTAAT
>JABHBC010000126.1 GCA_018674025.1 Flavobacteriaceae bacterium | reverse complement strand
CGATACATTAGCATTAGAGGCCTTTAATGTCCCTAAGCATAGACTTGAAATGAAAACCGAGTGTATGATTCGTGCTGGCTACTTTAGAGCTACTCGTAGATATGCTCAATGGATTACTAAAAAAGAAGGTGTACCTACAGATGATTTAGATATTAAGGGACTAGAGTTTATGAAATCTAATTACCCTAAAATATTTGGAGACTTTTTTAAAGGGGTGCTTCAACGAGTGATTAAAGGTGCTCCTCAAAGTGAAATTGATAGTTTACTTACAGATTTTAGAACTAAAATATTATCACCAGATACTAACCTTACTATTTTAGGTAACCCAACTCGTGTAAAAACATTAGATAAGTATTTAGCATCACCTCCACGTCCTGGAGAAATGTTTTCCTCAATTAATCAAGGTGCTCCTGCCCCTGTAAAGGCAGCAATCAAATACAATGATTTACTTACATTCTGGAAGTTAGATAAACAACATTCTAAAATTACTCAGGGTGATAAAGTTAAATGGATTTACTTAAAAGAGAATCCATACAAAATTGAAGCACTTGCGTTTTTAGATTTTGATATACCAGAGAAAATCATTACATTATTGGATAAGTATGCTGATAAGAATAGAGCATTTGAATCTATTTTAGAAAGCAAATTACAAGGGTTTTATAACGATTTAGGTTGGGAATTAAACATGAACCCCTACCGAAATTTAATTTTTAGTTTTTAATATGATAAGTAAACACGACTTACAATCAGTTATTGGAAAATATCACCTAAATGGATTAGTTGAATCTGTTAAATGGACTATCGAAGATAACGCGTTAAATATTGATTTCCAATCGCCCAACAAGGACATGATTGGACGCGTTAATCACGCGAATTTCCCGCTAGAAAATGGCGAAATGGCGGTATATGATACTTCAAAACTGAATAAATTGCTAGGAGTTACTAGTGGTGAGTTATTTTTAGAGTTAGAAAAAACACAAAAAGTGTTTACTAAACTCATTATTTCAGATATGAATTATACTCTGAATTTTTCCTTAACTGATTTATTACTTATTTCAAGTGTAGGCGAAATTACAGAATCAGGTGAATATGAAATCATCAGTGAACTAGATTCAGAAAGCATTTCAGCTATTATCAAAGCACATAACGCACTTGAGAGCGATAATGTTGTAATTAATATTGATAAAGATTTAGATTTACAAGATGTACTAGTTTTATCATTTGGTGATGTTTCTAACCATACAAATAAAATTGATTATCAAGTACCAAATACAACATTAAACAATGTTCCATATGGAACTGAATTACCTTTTAATTCATCAATGTTTAAAACTATCCTTAACAATAACAAAGATGCTACTAAAGCAACTATGAAAGTTAATACTAAAGGATACGTTAAATTCGAATTTGAAGGTGAGGATTGGAGTAGTTATTACTATGTTGTGCGGAAGGCAGATATTTAATATATGTATACGAAAATAACATTGTAGCTAGGGCACGTTGTTATATTTTTAATTAATCGAGTAGCTTAGGCACTCACAAAACAAATGATATGAGTACATTAGAACACTTTGAACGTTCACCGTTCGACATCCTATTCAGGAATTTCTTCAATTCTGAAGACCAATTCGCTCCGGCGCTAAATTCAAAACAACCACATCCCTTAAACATTTATTACAACGACGAAGGTTTACACTTTGAAGTCGCTTGTACAGGGCTTACAAAAGAAGACCTTAATATTAGTGTTGAAGGAGATTTACTTAAAATTAGTTATGAAAAACCTAAAGAAGACTTAGACCTTTCAGGTTATATTTATCATGGTTTATCTAAAAAATCTTTTGATTTAGGGTATAAAATTTCTCCAAAATATAATCTAACTAAAATAGATGCTGGAATGGAGAATGGACTTTTAAAACTCCACATCCCAATTTCAGAAGAATCAAAACCAAAATCAATTAAAATCAAATAAAAGTTATATAAAATAAGCGTGTCCTAGCACAATATTTTTTGTATATTCAAGTTAAATAAATAAATAAAAGTTATGGCAAAGCCAAGTAAATCAAATTTACGTTTCATCAAGGACCCAGTATTGACTCCTTATTACATTCAATTAGATGACCATTGTTACATTGCTCAGAAATCTACATTTTCAGAATCGGGCAAAGAGTATCAAAACACACTTGGTCATTTTAGTAGTCTAAGTAATTGTTTGGAAGCAATCGCTCGTG
>JABHBC010000125.1 GCA_018674025.1 Flavobacteriaceae bacterium | reverse complement strand
TCAGGATGAAATTCTTCAAGCTTTTTAAGTTCATTCAATTTTAAATCAAATTCATAATCTGTAAGGGTTGGGTCATCAAGAACATAATAATTGTAATTGTGTTTATGTAATTCTGATCTAAGATTTTCTATTTGTTCTTTGATACTCATAAATCAACTCTGGAGAATAACTTATTTTTAATTATATTTAAGCTCCTAAATATACTAAAATGACCCACAAGAAAATAATTGTTTTTAGTCTTTTTTTAATTATTAGTTCATCTAGTTTATTTGGATTTAATAACGAAATTATTCCTAAACCAGATTCTCAAATTTTATCAACCGGTGAATTTATTTTATCAGAAAAAACAAAAATAAATTACTCTGATAATTTTAAAATATCTGCAGATTTTTTAAAAGATTTTTTGAAAATTAATAAAGAAAAAAATAATTATACTAACGAAATTAACTTTTTGTATCAAGATATAAATAATGATGAAGGATATATTTTAGAAATATTAGAGAAAAATATAAATATTTATAGTAAAACTAACAAAGGAGCTTTTTATGCAGTTCAAACTCTCCGACAATTATTTCCATTTGAATTAGAAAACAATGAATTTGGAATAAGTTCTATAGAGATTCCTTGTCAAGTAATTAAAGATTCGCCAAAATTTAGTTACAGAGGGATGCATTTAGATGTAAGCAGACACATGTTTTCTGTAGATTTTATAAAAAAATATATCGACGCATTAGCAATGCTAAAATTTAATACATTTCACTGGCATCTTACTGAAGATCAGGGATGGAGAGTTGAAATAAAAAAATATCCAAAATTAAACTCAATTGGTTCTTATAGAGACTCTACTTTAGTAGGCCACTACACAGATAAACCAGTAACTTTTGACAAGACTAGATACGGAGGTTATTACACTCAAGATGAAATTAAAGACATTGTAGCTTTTGCAAATGCCAGAGAAGTTTTGATCATTCCGGAAATAGAAATGCCTGGTCATGCGCAAGCAGCTATAGCCTCATATCCTTTCTTAAGTTGTGAGCAAAAACAAATTGGAGTAGCATCAACTTGGGGGGTATTTGAAGATATTTATTGTACAAGAGAGAGTACATTTAATTTTTTGGAAGATGTATTAAATGAGGTAATGAATCTATTTCCTGGTAAATACATTCACATTGGAGGTGATGAAGCTCCTAAAAATAGATGGAAAAAATGTGATGATTGTCAAAACTTAATAAAGCAAGAAAAATTAAAGAATGAACATGAATTGCAAAGTTATTTTATTACTAGAATTGAGAAATTTATTAATTCTAAAGGAAAAAAAATAATTGGCTGGGATGAAATTTTAGATGGTGGATTAGCCCCTAATGCCACAGTTATGTCGTGGAGAGGAGAAAGTGGAGGGATCAAGGCTGCTAAAATGGGACATGAAGTGATTATGAGTCCAAATGCAAATTTATATTTTGATCATTACCAATCTAAAAAAGAAGGTGAACCTGTAGCTATAGGTGGCTTTACTCCTATTGAAGAAGTTTATAATTACAATCCTGTTCCTAAAGAATTAAGTCCAGATGAAAAAAAATATATTATTGGAGCACAAGCCAATGTATGGACTGAGTATATGAAAACAAGTCATCAGGTAGAATACATGGTTTTTCCAAGAATATTATCTCTTTCTGAGGTTCTTTGGAGTAGTAATAAGACTAATTTTACAGAGTTTAAATTAAGGGCTGAAAAGTACTTTAAAAGATTAGATAAACTGGATATTAATTATTCCAAGCATCTAGAAAAAGAGGAAACTAAATGATATTAGAGGTTTGTGCAAATTCATATGAGTCTGCTATAAATGCTGAAAAAGCTGGCGCACACAGAATCGAGCTTTGTGAAAATTTAGCAGTTGGCGGTCTAACTCCTAATTATAAATTAGCCAAGAAGGTAATAAGTGACTTAAGTATACCTGTATTTATTTTAATTAGGCCTAGAGATGGTGATTTCAATTATTCAAAAAATGAATTTGAACAAATAAAAAAAGACATAATTCTATTTAAAGATCTTGGCTGTAAAGGAATTGTGTCTGGTATATTAACAAAAGATAAAAATTTAGATATAAATAGGACAAAAGAGTTAATAAAACTGTCAAGACCATTAGAGTTTACCCTTCATAGGGCTTTTGATGAAGTTATAAATCCAATAGAAACATTACATCAATTAATTAAACTTAAGGTAAATAGATTGCTTACATCTGGTCAAATGAAAACTGCAATTAAGGGAATTGACATGATTAAAAAATTGATTATTCTTAGTGAAAATAAGATAAAAATTATTCCAGGTAGTGGAATTAACTCAGGAAATATTGTTGAATTCACAAAGCTTAGTTTAGATGAAATTCATGGTTCATTTTCAAAACAAGAAAAAAACAATAAATCAACTTCTAATATCAATATGATTTTGAATTGTCTTAAATTGATACAAAAAGATAAAAAATTAGTGAAGAGACTTTAATCCTCTAATAAACCTATTTTTTCCAAAAGAATCCTTTTTTAACTCGATTTCAGTAAATCCATATGAATACAAAAGAGACTCCATTTCTTTAGAGAAATTTTCATTTATCTCAAAATACACACTTCCTTTTTCGTATAAATTAGAATTTGCAAATTGTAATATACTATTGTAAAAGACTAACGGATCATCATCCTCAACAAATAAAGCTAATGGGGGCTCAAAATTCAATACATTGTTTTGCATTTTCTTTTTTTCTAAATTTCTTATATAAGGAGGATTAGAAACTATTAAATCATATTGTTTATCAGAGATGTATTCAAAAATGTCTGCTTCAATAAAATTAATATCTACCTCATTTTTTTTTGCATTTTGTTTAGCTAGTTCTAATGCAGAACTACTAACATCAAGTGCATCGACCACAAAACCATTACGATTTGCTAATGAGACAGAAATACAACCGGTACCGGTGCCTATATCTAAAATTTTAATTTCATTTGTCTCAGATTTAATAATCCAATCTACTAACTCCTCAGTTTCAGGGCGCGGAATCAACGCTGAAGGACTACAAATAAATTCAAGTCCATAAAAAGATGTTGTCTCTAATATATACTGTATAGGCTCTTCACTTAATAGCTTTATAATTGCTTTCGAGAACATATCAATCTGCTTGATATTAATCAACTCCTCACCTGCTAATAAGAGTTTAGTTGGAGACATATTCATATACTGCTTACATAGTATTTTAAAAATAGATAAGATTTCTTCATTTGGATAAGTGATAGCTAACTTAGTTATAAAGTCTTTTTTTAAATCTTTTAATTTCATTATAAATTTTTAATCATATGTACATCACAAGAAAAATGACAAGTATTTCCCATAGGTCCATCAATTTTTTTAAATCCAAACTTGTCGTATAATATAATTGCTGATTTAAGTTGAGTAATTGTTTCTAGGTAACATATTTTAAAATTTGATTCAACAGCAAAATTTAAACATTTTAGCAGCATCTCTTTGCCTAATCCTTTACCTCTTATTGATTTTGAAAAATACATTTTTTGAAGCTCACATACATTATCATCTCCATTTTTCAAAGGCTTAATTCCACCACCACCATAAATAAATCCATTAGATTCAATTACAAAATATTTTTCTCTTGAATTTTGATAACTCTGATACATACATTCAGTTTCATCATCTTGAAATGCAGTGCCAACGAGTGGTAGCTTTAACTCAACAAAAACATCTCTGATTACATTACAAATCTGTAAGTTATCCTCAGGTTTTATTTCTCTAATAATGTAGCTAAAATCTTTCAAATTTTAATACTATTTTTGTTATGTGAATATACACGAAAATTATATTAATAGATGTGTTCAAATAGCTAAAAATGCTATTCCTTTAGCATATCCAAATCCTGCCGTTGGTTGTTGCATTGTTCATGATGACTTAATTATTGGAGAAGGTTATACTAGTAAATACGGAGGTAGTCATGCCGAAGTTAACGCGATCAGTTCAGTAAGAAATAAAAATCTTTTAAGTAAATCTAGCTTATATGTTACTTTAGAGCCTTGTTCGCATTTTGGAAAACCACCTCCCTGTTCAGATTTAATTTTGAAATATAATATTCCAAGAGTATACATAGGGATTAATGATCCCAATCCTAAAGTTAGTGGAAAGGGCGTAAAAAAATTAAAAGAAAATGGAGTTCATGTTGAAGTTAATATATTACCTGAAATATGTAAAAATCATCACAAAATATTTTTAACTAATATCACAAAAAAAAGACCATTTATAATATTAAAATGGGCTGAAACTGCTGACGGATATATTGCTCCAAAAGAAAAAAAAATAGCTCAACCAATTTGGATATCTAATGAATATTCTAGACAGCTATCTCATAAGTTTAGATCTGAAATTGATAGCATCTTAGTAGGGAGTAAAACTATAATTGATGATAATCCAAGATTAAACACGAGAAATTGGCCTGGAAAATCTCCTAAAATTGTAGTCTTAAATAGAAAAAATAATTTAGATAAAAAGTTGAATATTTTTAAAACAGATTCAGAAGTATTAATAATTGATGAAAAAATAATTGATTATAATAAAAATATTGTAGAACAAACATTAAAGTATTTAAAATCTAAAAAAATATATAGTGTTATTGTTGAAGGAGGGGCGCAAACACTCAATACGTTTTTAAAAGAAAATTTATGGGATGAAATAAAAGTTTTTAAATCAAAGAAAAAATTAGTTAACGGAACTTCTGCCCCTGTAATTCAATCTTCAAGATTTAGTGAAGAAAAAATAGTGGATGATAAACTCATTACATACTTTAATAAATAAATTAAATTTTATCAAAAAGATATTTGGGACATCTTTGAGGCTTTCCAGTTTGCTTGTTCATAAAAGCTAAATGAGTAATTCCTTTTGTAATTAAATCTTTACTCTCATTATAGATGTTATAGCCAAACTTAATTCTAACAGTTGGTTTTTCCAGCAAGAATGTTTCAATAGTTAATTCGTCATCATAATAAGCAGATTTTAAATAATTAGCTTCTAAAAACACAACAGGAAGAAGAATTCCTTCAGATTCCATATTCTTGTAGGAAACTCCAATTTTGGTAATCCAATCAAGTCGACCCATTTCAAAAAACAAGGCATAATTACCATGATGAACAAAACCCATTTGATCAGTTTCAGCATATCTTACTCTAATTTTTGTAGTAGTTTTTTTCATTAGAAAAATATAGATTTTTTAAAAATTAATTATTAAATTTAAGCCTTACGAAACATGCGAAAAAAAAAGTTAATAATCAACCGTTTTTAATTTTTTTTTTTCATTTTTTGTTCACATATTTGTCTTTCAGTTTTTATGTAGTTTGACTACAGACTGTCAACTAATAAAAAACTAACTAAATTACTATTAACATTAACAGTTGATGAATATCACAGCTAAATCAGTTTGGACTAATTGCCTAAAGTTTGTAAAAGACAATATTCAGCCTCAAGCCTACAAAACATGGTTTGAACCTATTGAAGCTGTTAAACTAACTGATAAATCATTAAGTATTCAGGTTCCAAGTAAATTCTTTTACGAATGGTTAGAGGAACATTATGTAAAACTTTTAAAAGTAGCTTTAAGTAAAGAACTTGGAGAAGATGCTAAACTAGTATACATTATTAAAATGGAAAATACTTTTGGCAATAATCAACCTTTTACTGAAAAGATCCCTAGCTCAAATAATAGTTCAAGTAATTATCAAAATGTAGCTACTTCTGTTAATAAAAAAATTCCTGAAGTTAAAAATCCATTTATTATTCCAGGAATTCAAAACGTTAAAATTGAATCTCAACTTAACCCTAGTTACACTTTTGATAATTTTTTAGAAGGTGACTCAAATAGATTAGCAAGAAATGCTGGAATTGCAGTTGCCAATAAGCCTGGTGGAACTTCATTTAATCCTCTTTTAATATTTGGAGGTGTTGGTTTAGGTAAAACTCATTTAGCTCATTCAATTGGTATTGACATTAAAGATAAATACCCTGAACGCACCGTTTTATATATTACTGCTGAAAAATTTACTCAACAATATATCGAAGCTATTAAGAAAAATAATAGAAATGATTTTATCCATTTCTATCAAATCATAGATGTTTTAATT
>JABHBC010000124.1 GCA_018674025.1 Flavobacteriaceae bacterium | reverse complement strand
TAAAGTTTTTCCAGTACCTGGTGCTCCAACTAATAAAGCCCCTTTTGGAATCTTACCTCCAAGAGATGTGTATTTAGTGGGGTTTTTTAAAAAATCAACAATTTCTTGTACTTCCTCTTTGGCACCTTCAAGTCCTGCAACATCTTTAAAAGAAGTCTTTACATCAGTTTTTTCGTCGAAAAGTTTAGCTTTCGATTTTCCAATACTAAAAATTTGCCCTCCTCCTCCAGAACCTCCTGAAGACATTTTTCTCATAATAAAAATCCAAATACCTATTATAATAACAAAAGGAAGCATGGATAATAATAAATCTCCCCAAATATTTTGCTCGGTAACATAATTTATATCTATAGTTAAGTTATTTTCATCTTCTTTTTTCTTTAAACTATTTTCAAAGTTTTGTAGATCACCTAATTCAAATTTATAATTAGCAGAACGACCAGATAATGAAAAATAAGGATTTACAGTTCCTTTATGAACATCTTGGCTTGAAGCTTCGTCTGTTAAATATACTTTAACCTCTCTTTTATTAACAATATCAATTTTTTCAATGTCACCCATAGAAACGTACTCAAAAAACTTTTTTTGAGAAATTTTATTGACTTCGCTTGAAGCTAATCCACCTGAGAATGTTTGAAATAAAATGAATAAAAATATTACTCCACCATACACCCAATATGGATTAACTTTTGGGTTTTTCTTATTATTTTTTTTATTTACCATTTATATTTTTTTAATCTTTAGATTTGACTTTAGTTAATTTAGCATCACCCCACAGGCTTTCTATATCATAATATTCTCTTTTATGCTTTTGAAAAACATGGACAACAACATTAATGTAGTCCATTAACACCCATTCTCCATTATCATTTCCTTCAATATTCCAAGGTTTATCTTTAAGTTCCTTACTAACGTGTTTTTGAATTGAAGCTACTATTGCATTTACCTGTGTATTTGAACTTCCTTCACAAACGATAAAGTAGTCACATACAGTATTTTCAAGTTCACGAAGATCTAGTATGTTTATTTCTTTACCCTTAATGTTTTCAATTGCCTCAATTATATTATAAATCAAGGAATCATCACTATTTTTTTTCTTGTCCACCAACAAATTTATATTTGTGCAAAGTTATTATTTTTTTTACTTTAATTACATGAATATAATCAAACTTAATGCCATTGATTCAACAAATGATTATTTAAAGAATTTATTATTAAAAAATGCTCTAGATAATTACACAATAGTAACAGCAGACTTTCAAAATAGAGGAAAAGGTCAAATGGGAAGTCAGTGGAAATCTGAAACTTCTAAAAACTTGATATGCAGTATATATATTAATAATTCCAACGTTAAATTAAGTAATCAGTTTGCTATAAACATGGTTGTTTGTTTAGCTATAAAAAAATCATTAAATAAATTTAATATTCCTCAGCTTTCTGTCAAATGGCCTAACGACATTATGTCAGGAAGTTTAAAATTGTGTGGAATTTTAATAGAAAATATTGTTAAAAACAAGTCAATTCAAGATATTATAATCGGAATAGGTGTTAATATTAATCAAATGAAATTCAATGATTTACCCAATGCAACATCAGTAAAACAAATTACCGGCAAATATTATAATACTGATGAAATTCTCTCAGAAATTGTAAATGATATAAAGTTTTACTTTAATTTTTTGAAGGAAGAAAGTCTTGTTGAGTTGCAAAAGCTTTATGAGTCTAATTTGTATAGACTAAATAAAGTGTCAACGTTTAAACTCCCAGATTCAAATCTTATTTCTGGATATATAAATGGTGTTAATGATGATGGTAGATTGAAAATAATTTTAGAAAATGATGTGGAAGAATCTTACGGGATTAAAGAAATTTCTCTAGTAAATTAATTTAATCCATTTCATTAATTTACCATTCTGATGGATTAGAGTTCCACGTAATCAGCTGTTTAAGATCTTCAGACTTTATGTAGTTATTCTTAAGTGCACATTCTACTAATGTTTTGTAATTACTTAAAGTTTCTAATTTTAGATTTTCATTTTTAAAATTTTCAACTGAGATGTCAAATCCATAAGTAAAAATGGCTACCATTCCTGTAACTTCTATATTTTGACTTCTTAATGCTTTGACTGCATTTATACTACTTTTTCCTGTACTAATTAAATCCTCAATTACAACAACTTTTTGATTTTGTTCTATTTTTCCTTCTATTTGATTCTTTCTGCCGTGTTTCTTTGCTTCGGGTCTGACATATATAAAAGGTAAATTTAAAAAATCAGCTACAAGCATTCCAATACCAATAGCTCCTGTTGCTACTCCAGCAATAACGTCAGGTTTTCCAAATTTTTTAATTAAAAGATTAGATAATTCTTCCTTAATTTCATCTCTTATGTCTGGGTAAGATAAAACAGTTCTGTTGTCGCAATAAATAGGAGAATTCCAGCCAGAAGCCCATTTAAATGGCTCTTTAGGACTTAATTTAATAGCATTTATTTGTAATAAAATTTTAGCTATTTTTAATTCAGTATTATCAATTGGATCCATATATACAAAACTAATCAAAAATTAATATGTTTGCATTACAAACAAATATAAATGTATCAAGTATTTTACAAGAAAAAAATTATTTTATTAACTGATGTTTTTCAAGAGGGGAAAGATTTTAAATCTTTTCCAATCAAAGATGTTAAACTCAAAAAAGTAATTAAGCTTTTAAATAAAAAAAATACAAATTCTGTTCACCTATTTCACAAAAACAAAGATAAGTTGTTAAAGTATTTTTTTAAATTAATTCCAACTGTTATTGCTGCTGGAGGTAAAATCACCAATTCAAAATCTGAAACACTTTTTATCTACAGAAATGATAAATGGGATCTTCCAAAGGGGAAGGCTGAAAAAAATGAACAATTACCACAAACTGCTCTTAGAGAAGTCAAAGAAGAAACAGGAATTAAAGAAGTTTCAATTAATAAACCATTAGATATTACTTATCATATATTTCGTAGAAATAACGAATATAGATTAAAAGTAACATATTGGTTTGATATGTTTAGTGATTATGAAGGAATTTTCTTTCCACAATTAGATGAAGGAATTACAGATGTAAAGTGGGTTAAAAAGGCTGATTTGGAAGAGGTAAAAATAAACTCATATCCAAACATAAGATTACTTTTTTAAAAGTAATCTTTTCTCACACAATCTGGAACTAATTTTGTATAATCTCCATTATTTACAATTACTTCTCTAACAATTGAAGAGGATATGTAAGAGTTTTTAGCTGTTGTTAAGAAAAAGACTGTGTCAATTTCTGTTAATTTATGATTGGTTTGTGCTATAGCTTTTTCGAATTCAAAATCCGCAGGATTCCTCAAGCCCCTTAGAATAAAATCTGCACTAACTTGTTTACAAAAATCAACTGTTAACCCTTCGTACTCCATTACTTTTATTTTAGATTCATTAATGTAATGTGTGTTAATGAATTTTTTTCTTTCATTTAAACTAAACATACATTTTTTAGAAGAATTTATTCCAATTCCAACAATAATTTCATCAAACAAATTAATGCTTCGATCTATTATGTCACAATGACCTAAAGTTAGGGGGTCAAATGATCCAGGAAAAACAGCTCTTTTCATAACTCAAAATTATAAAAATTAATTTAAAGCTTCATCAATTAAGCTTTCAAATAAATCCATAAGAGAAATACCAGCTAATTTGACCTGTTGAGGTAAAATACTTTTCTTTGTTAATCCAGGAACAGTGTTCACTTCTAACAAATAAGGAACTTCATTTTTAAAAATAAACTCACTCCTAGACAATCCTTTTAACCCCATAGATTTATATATTTTTAGGGACTCTTTTGTTACTAATGATCTCATTTGATTAGAAATTCTAGCAGGAGTAATTTCAGATGATTTTCCTTTATATTTTGCGTCATAATCAAAAAAATCATTGTGAGTTACTATTTCAGTAATTGGTAAGCAAATTATCTCCCCCTGAAAACTAATAACCCCTACGGAAACTTCTATTCCATCTAATGAAGATTCAATTAATACATCAGAGTCTTCATTAAATGCTGTTTTCATTGCGTTTTCAAATTCTTCAGCTCTATAAACTTTACTTATTCCGTAACTACTACCACTTTTACTAGCTTTTACAAAGCATGGTAGCCCTACTTTTTTAATTACTTTATCAATGTCAACTTTTTCATTAATGTTTAAACTAATTGAATCTGCTGATTTTACATCGAATTCTTTTAAATAATTTAAACATTTAATTTTATCATATGTTATTTTTGATTGAAAAGCTCCACAACCTGTTATTGGTATACTTAATTTCTCAAAATAACTTTGAATTTCACCATCTTCGCCAGGGGAACCGTGTATTGCATTGAATACACAATCAAACTTGACTAATTTATTATTTAATTTTAAAGTAAAGGATTTTTTGTCTATTGTTATTTCTTGGTTTTTAGAATTAATATAGAACCATTTGTTTTTTAAAATAACAACTCTAAAACAGTTAAATTTATTTTTGTCTAAAACATCAAATACTGCTTTTCCACTTTCCATGGAAATTTCATACTCACTTGAGTAGCCACCCATTATGATTGCAATATTTTTTTTCATTTTCACTTTTTATTAAAAATATAAATTTATTTGTAAATCTTATTTACATAAGAAAAAATAACTCTAAAAATGCTTAGTTTTGCTAAATAACAAATAATAATGAGCTTTATTAAATTTTTATTCAGTTTAAAATTTGTTAAGCATATTACGTCCATAATATGTTTAACAATTATTTTAATTATTATTAGTGTTACATCACTAAGTTATATTACTAAGCATGGAGAGTCTGTTGAGGTTCCCAACCTAATTGGAAAAACTTTAGATCAAGTTGATATAGATTTAAAATCTTTAGACCTTAGCTTCGTCATATTAGACTCTGCTAGATACAACTCTTCATTTAAACCTTTATCGGTTATAGATCATCAACCTATTTCCGGTGCAAAGGTCAAGGTAAATAGAAAAATATACCTCACAATTAATCCGTCTGGTTATAATGAAATTACTATTCCAAAAATAATAAGAACTACCATTCGACAAGCTACTCAAAGATTAGAGTCATCAGGTTTTGTGATTGGTGAAATTGAATATGTAGATGATATTGGAAAAGATGAAATTATAGAAATAAGTCATAAAGGTGAACTAATCAATGAAGGAGACAAGTTGTTAAAAAACTCTGTGATTGATTTAACTTTAGGAAATGGAAAACTCTGAAAATTTACACGAACACTATTCTTTTTCAGTTCAAGCAGGTCAGGAGCCATTAAGAATCGATAAGTATCTAATGAATTTTGTTGAGAATGCAACAAGAACAAAAATTCAGGCTGCAGCCAAAGATGGAAGTATTAGAGTAAATGGACAAGTAGTTAAATCAAATTATAAAGTCAGACCTCATGATGAAATTAAAGTTTTATTTGAATATCCACCAACTGAAAATTTGTTACTACCAGAAAATATTGATTTAAATATAGTTTTTGAGGATGACGATATCGTTGTAGTCAATAAACCTGCTGGAATGGTAGTACATCCTGGCCATGGAAATCAGACAGGAACTTTGATAAATGGTTTGATTTATCATTTTGACAACCTTCCGAATAATTCTTCTAACAGACCTGGTTTAGTTCATAGAATTGATAAAGATACAAGTGGATTATTAGTTGTTGCAAAAAATGATAATGCCATGACCAAGTTATCAAAACAATTTGCCAATAAAACTAGTAAAAGAGAATATGTCGCATTGGTTTGGGGAAACCTTAAAGAAGATGAGGGGACAATTAATCAAATAATTGGAAGAAACCCCAAAAACAGATTACAAAATATTGTTTTCAATGACGAAGACAGCCATTTAGGTAAACCAGCAATAACCCACTATAAGGTTTTACAAAGGTTTGGATATGTTTCCCTTATTAGCTGTAGACTTGAGACAGGAAGAACACACCAAATTAGAGTACATTTAAAATTTATTGGACATACTTTGTTTAACGATGAAAGATATGGTGGAAATTTAATTCTTAAAGGAACTAGATTTACAAAATACAAACAGTTTGTAGAAAATTGTTTTAAAGTATTACCCAGACAAGCTCTTCACGCCAAAAGCTTGGGCTTTATACACCCTACCTCTAACAAATTTATGGAATTTGAGTCTGAGATGCCTGAAGATATTAGACTCTGTGTAGACAAATGGTCAAACTACTCTAAGCATCAAATGTAAATTTTTGATTTTTTTTATTGTAAATATATTTTTCGTTTGTAATTTTAATTAAAATTTTTATATGAAATTAGTTATTTCTCCTGCAAAATCTTTGAACTATACAAGTGAATTGCCTACAAAAGAATTTACTCAGTCTTGCTTTTTAAAAGAAGCTGAAATGTTAAATAGTATTCTTAAAAATAAGTCTCCAAACGATTTGTCTAAATTAATGAGTATTTCTAGTTCTCTTGGTGATTTAAATTATGAAAGAAACCAGTCTTGGAGTCTTCCATTTAGCCCTTCCAATTCAAGACAAGCAATTTATGCATTTAATGGAGATGTATATAAAGGAATTGATGCCTATTCTATTCCTGTAAATAAAATTGATTTATTACAAAATACTGTAAGAATAATATCAGGACTTTATGGTATTCTAAAACCTTTGGATTTAGTACAGCCTTACAGATTGGAAATGGGTACTAAATTATCATTTGGAAAAAATAAAAATCTCTATGATTATTGGAAAGTTCAATTAACAAAATCAATAAATCAAGAACTAAAGGAAGGTGAGTTATTTTTGAATTTAGCTAGCAATGAATATATTAAAGCAATCGATACTAAGGTTTTAAAAACACCAATGATTACTGCTAACTTTAAGCAATTTAAAAATGGAGAATATAAAACAATAGCTATATTTTCTAAAAGAGCAAGAGGTCTTATGACTCGATATGTTATAGATAATAAGATTGAGTCTGTTAATGATTTGAAATATTTTTCGTCTGATAATTATCGTTTTTCTGAAAAACTATCTACAGAAAATGAGTTAATTTTTACTAGATAGTATATTAAACTTAAAAAACTATGGATTTAAATCAATCTGATTGGAAATTACAATGTGAAGCAAATGAAAATTCAATAATAATTGATGTAAGAACTGAACACGAAGTTGCTGAAGGAATTATTCCTGATGCTATTAATATTGACATCTATGGAGGTCAATTATTTATAGATGAAATAAATAAGTTAGATAAATCTAAATCTTACTTTTTATACTGTAAAGCTGGAAGTAGGAGTGCACAAGCTTGTTCTTTAATGAATCAATTAGGATTTGATAAAACCTATAACCTCTTGGGTGGTTTTATGAATTGGAGTGGTGAAATAGCAAGTTTATAAATTATGATTAAAAAATTCACTCTATTTTTTGTTTTTTTAATTTTCTTTTCATGTAATTTTTCCACACCAGTGATTAATGAAATAACTACGTCTGATTTTAAATTATTAAAGACTGTAGATGATATTCAAATTATTGATGTTAGAACAATTGAAGAACATAAAAGTGGCTATATAGAGGCCTCACTAAACATAGATTTCTATGATTCTAATTTTATCGATAGTCTTAATGTATTAGATAAGTCAAAAACTACAGTTGTTTATTGTAAATCTGGTAATAGAAGTGGTAAATCTGCTTTAATAATGAAATCTTTAGGTTTTAAAAATGTATACAACCTTAAGGAAGGAATGAATGGGTGGTTAAGTAACCGAAATGAAATTATTTTAGATTCTTTAAATTAAGTATTGATTATCTTTTTCATGTATTCTTCATTATTAAATGCAACCTCAGAAAATTTTATTAAGTTTTTAGCTCTTATTAGATTTTGATCAGGGTAACTTACTTTAAAGTATTTATTACCATTTAAATGATCTGTTAGTGCTCTTACTCCGTGCATAAAAGGCATCAATGCTACAGAAAGTGGAAGTAGGTCTTTTTCATTTTGTTCGATTTTTAATAATGTTGGTTTAAAACCAGTGATAAATGAAACAAACATTTTTTTATTGAATTTAATTTTACTCAAGTCTTTCTCTTCCTCTGAAGTTGGATTAACAAGTGTTCTAACGGTATCTCCAAAATCATATAAAATTAAGCCTGGCATAATAGTATCTATATCAATTAAATAAAGCCCTTTTTTATATTTGTCAAATAAAATGTTATTTAGTTTTGAGTCATTATGACAAAGTCTATTTTTTAGATTTGAAGAATAAATAATTTCAAATTTTTGTGAAAAAGTATTAATTGTATTTATCAACCCTGAAATTTCATTTAATTTTTCTTCGTTAAAATTTTTACAAGAATCATTAAATTGCTGAATTCTTGATGGTAAACAATGAAAATCTTTTAAGATATATTTAAACTCAGTAATGTCTATATTTTCAAAACTTTTATGAAAATTTGAAAGCACTTTACCGCATTCTAAAGCTATTTCGGAATCTGTAGTATAGTTATAAGTTTCACTGCCATCTTCATAATGCATTAACCTCCAATATTCTGAATCATTAATTGTTATATAGGGTCTGTTAAATTTAGAATTAACTAATTTAATGCCAATATTTATAAATTTTTTTTGAATAAGACCTATGTTATAAAAAATATTTTCTGGTTTTTTAAAGACTTTAGAATTTATCTTCTGAAGAATATATCTTGGACATGCATCAATGAATATTTTAAAAGTATCATTAATATAACCGGATGAAACCTTTGTAAATGATATTAAATTTCCAGTAATTTCAAAATTAGATAATATTTTATTTAATAAATGTTTATCCATATTTTGATTTTATTATCTCCAGAGAGGGCTTGGGTATTTATTAGATGAAGTATATGACTCTAAGGAGTTTACGGCGTTATCTTTGTCCTCAAAATATGTAACTCCAAACCAATCACTGTTAGATTTAATAGCATTGATTGAAATTAGTCCTTCGTTCATCATCTCTTGTGCTACAAAAGGTAAATAAATTTCGTTCTTATCTAGATTGCTTTCATTTTCTAGGAATTCTTTGAAATAGTTTTCTATATAATCAAAGATGTCTGTATTACAAATCCAAAAATTCATAGAAACATCATCATTATATTCTAAAATATTTCCAGAATCTTCATCGATTATTTGACCTTCTATTTCACAAATTTTAATATGCTCTTTTATAGAAATAAGTTTATTGTTATCTACATGACAAATTCCTCTGGAAACTGTACCAAAATCTGATAATGTTTTACCCAATTTATAGGTGACTAAACCGTAAGATTTATTCTGGTTTGTCGTGTTTAAATAATTTGCAGCTTGTTCAAATGCTTCTTTACCATAATAGTCATCTGCATTAATAATGACAAAACTAGATTTTATGACATGCCTCGCAGACCATACTGCATGAGCTGTACCCCATGGTTTAATCCTTTTATGTTTTAGTTGAGTATCTTTTGGAAGATCATTTATATCTTGAATAACGACATCCAATTTAATATAGTTAGGAATTTTATTTATTAAATAATTATTTAAAAAATCCTTATTTTCTTTTTTAGTTACTAAAACTATGTGCTTAAAGCCGTTATTGATTGCATCATATATGCTAAACTCTAATAAAAACTCACCTTTTGGCCCTAATTCATCAAACTGTTTTAATTTTCCGTATCTGCTACCACTACCAGCGGCCATAAGTAATAATGTCATTTATTTAATTTTTTTCAAATATAATACAAAGAATAAATATGTTGAGTATAACATATACAAATAAAAAAAAACCCTCAATAGAGGGTTTTTTTTTAATATTAAATACTTAATACTATTTTCCTTTTAAGAATGGAAGTCCAGTTTTAGTATTTTCAATAACTACTTTACCTGCAGGTAAATCACATGCTTCAGGTCTAGAGTCTTTAGCGAAGTAATAAATTGTTTGTTGTCTTCCTCCTTTTAGCTCTACATCTTTAGAATGTAAAAAGTAAGTTTTTCCTTTACTGTTTTGGTGTGAATAACCCATGTTTTTTAGTTTTTTAGATTAGTAATACTTAAATATAGTCTTTTTTTTTGTTAAAAAACAACAATTCTCTCTGTAATATTGATAAAAATGATATTTTTTATGTTTTTTTTATGAATTTAGCCTTATCTGTTAAGTAAATTTTATAGAAAAACTATTTTTTTTATTTTTTTATCAGGTTACTTATAGAGTAAAAAAATCAGTAATTATTTAGTGTTTAATGATTCTAAATAGCTATCAATTCTAACAATAGTATTTAGTCTAATATCCTCCCAAAATAGATTTATATCACCAAAGTGATAGTTTCTTACAAGTCTTAAAAATAATCGATTTGGGATATTCTTGGGTAAACTTACCCAAAGCATTCCACTAGTTAATTCAACCTTTATACTTTCTGGATATACTTTTTCATCATAAAAATATAATCCTTTGTGGTCAGTTATATCAGATTTACTTTGTCTATCCCAAGTTATTGGATTTACAACTACATTATTTTCTTTCCATGAATTGTAAGCAGGATCTTTATTTACTCTTGGTTTTTTATTTTTTTTGTAGCTATTCCAATTTACAAATCCTCCAATTTCGTCAGCTTTAAACATAGGTTGAATACTTTTAAATTCATCATGTTTAATATTGGCACCGATAAGGTAAGCAGCTACTAATTTTTCTTGAAGAGGTTTATCATCAAAATATTCTTTTAGTATTCTCATTCCATGTCCAGATCCTTGACTATGACCAGCTATAATTATTGGTCTACCATTGTTATAATTTTCTAAGTAATAATCAAATGCTCTTTTTACATCAGCATATGCTATTTCATAAGCAGGTCTTCCACCATTATTTGTGTAAGGCTCAAAAAATGCTCTGTAATGAACTTGTCTGTAAAACGGACTAAAAACTCTCGCTGACCCAGCCCAAGCAGATGCTTGGTACTTAATTGCAACATTAATAATGTTATCTCTTGTTTCATTATTAAATGTGTCGGCATTCCAATCTGAATCAGAAGTTTCCGTAATTATGGTTGGATATATGTAAAAAACGTCCGCTTTTGATTCCTTATCATAAAATTCAGAGATGGGGCTATTTTTTAGTTCTGGATGAGCGGCCCAAGAATTTAAATTATTATAATCGGGGGCTTTTGGTACATCAGCATTAGTAAAAGGTTTTGTATCATAAGTAGACTTGCACGAACTGACTAAAATAAATATTAGTATAAATAATGTATTCTTTAAATTACTAATCATATTTAATTATTTAGAATTATTCTAATTACCGACATGTTTTTTGATATATTT
>JABHBC010000123.1 GCA_018674025.1 Flavobacteriaceae bacterium | reverse complement strand
TAAATTAGAAATTCTAGTAGGTGCTAATTGTTATGCTAATATGGATGAGAAAATGAAACACCAATTAGACATCAACCCCTTCCCTACTAAAGAATCTAAAAAAACCTTGATAGAGCCACTAATTAAAAAAAGATTAGCCGCTGAAAGTGAAAAAATTCGACTCGAAAATGAATAGAAATAGATTCAAAAATATCGAACTAGAACAGTTGTCAATTTCAAAAGTTAATACTTCAGATTTTGAAACTTCAGAAGAAATAAATATTAAATCTAGATATGATGTTAATGACTTAGATCAACTAGGACATTTAGGTTTTGGTGCCGGTATTGAACCTTTTTTAAGAGGACCTTATTCGAGTATGTATACAACAAAGCCATGGACAATTAGACAATATGCTGGTTTTTCTACCGCTGAGGAAAGTAATGCTTTTTATCAAAAAAATTTAAAAGGCGGACAAAAAGGATTGTCAGTAGCATTTGATTTAGCAACTCATAGAGGTTACGATTCAGATCACCTAAGGGTTTCAGGAGATGTAGGAAAGGCTGGCGTAGCAATTGATACTGTAGAGGACATGAAGATACTTTTTAATAAAATTCCTTTAGATCAAATGAGTGTGTCAATGACTATGAATGGCGCTGTGTTACCTATAATGGCTTTTTATATAGTTGCCGCGCAGGAACAAGGAGTTAAAATCAGTAACTTAAAAGGAACTATTCAAAATGATATTTTAAAGGAGTATATGGTTAGAAACACATACATATATCCACCAAGAGAATCTATGAGGATAATTTCAGATATTTTTAAATATACATCTGAAAAAATGCCAAAATTCAATAGTATAAGTATTTCTGGTTACCATATGCAAGAAGCTGGAGCTACTAACGATATAGAATTAGCTTACACACTTTGTAACGGAATAGAATATGTTAAAAATGGTCTTAAGGCTGGGTTAAATATTGATGATTTTGCGCCCAGACTATCTTTTTTCTGGGGAATAGGAATGAATCATTTTATGGAAATTGCAAAACTTAGAGCCGGTAGACTTTTGTGGAGTAAACTCTTGAAAAAATTCAATCCTAAAAACAAAAAATCACTAATGCTTAGAGCTCATTGTCAAACTAGTGGTTGGAGTTTAACCGAACAAGACCCTTTCAATAATATTACAAGAACATGCGTAGAAGCAAGCGCAGCTGTATTTGGAGGAACTCAAAGTTTGCACACTAACTCTTTAGATGAAGCCATAGCTCTACCTACAGAGTTCTCTGCAAGAATTGCGAGAAACACTCAGTTGTATTTACAACATGAAACTAAAATCACAAAAACCGTAGATCCTTGGGGAGGTAGTTATTATGTAGAAAACCTAACTAATAGTCTTGTCGAAAAGGCTTGGAAACATATAGAAGAGATTGAGAGTTATGGAGGGATGACAAAAGCAATTGAAAAAGGAATTCCAAAAATGAGAATTGAACAATCAGCGACCAAAAAACAAGCAAAAATTGATTCTAAAAAAGACATAATAGTAGGTGTAAATGATTTCAAAGTTGATTACGATGAACAGATACAATATTTAGAAATAAATAACAAAAAGGTTAAGGATTTACAGATTGAAAGATTAAAAAAAGTAAAAAAAGCAAGAGATCAAAAAAAAGTAGATGTTTCTTTAACTAATTTAACAAATGCAGCAAGTACGAATGAAAATTTATTAGCTTTAGCAGTAGAAGCGGCTAAAAACAGAGCTACTATTGGAGAAATAAGTACTGCTTTAGAAAAAGTTTTCACAAGGTATAAAGCAAAAATTAATACTTTTACAGGAGTGTATAGTAAAGAGATTAAAAACGACGATTCATTTAAAGAAGCTGTAGAATTAGCAGATAAATTTTCTGTCATTGATGGCAGAAGACCTAGAATTTTAGTTGCTAAAATGGGACAAGATGGACATGACCGTGGAGCAAAAGTTGTTGCTACTAGTTATGCCGATTTAGGCTTTGATGTAGATATTGGTCCTCTATTTCAAACCCCTTATGAAGCAGCCAAACAAGCAATAGAAAATGATGTTCATATATTGGGTATATCTTCTTTAGCTGGTGGACATAAAACCTTAGTTCCAGAAGTTATTAAAGAACTAAAAAAATATCAAAGAGAAGATATTATGGTTATTGTTGGTGGAGTAATTCCTAAACAAGATTACGCATTCTTAAAACAAGAGGGAGTTACTGCAATTTTTGGACCAGGTACAAAAATTAGTGAAACAGCTAAAACCATTCTTACCATACTATTAAATAAATAGTATCAATATTAATTTTTCCCTCTTAAAATGTTAACAAGTTATATTTTAATTATACCTAATTAGTTGTATTTTTAATTTTTGTAAATACCTATACTAATGACTAAAATTATTGCTGTATCAAATCAAAAAGGTGGTGTTGGTAAAACAACTACTTCAGTTAATTTAGCAGCTTCATTGGGTGTTTTAGAAAAAAAAGTGTTACTTATTGATGCTGATCCTCAGGCTAATGCTACCTCTTCTTTAGGCGTTGACACTGAATCTGTAGAATCTGGTACTTATCAGGTTTTAGAGCATACAAAAGAGATAACAGATTGCATTCAAAAAACTGATGTTCCGAATTTAGATATTATCCCCTCACACATTGACCTTGTGGCTATAGAAATTGAATTAGTGGATACAGCTGAAAGGGAATACATGTTAAAAAAAGCCATAAGTAAATGTAATTTAGATTATGACTATATTATAATTGACTGTGCTCCTTCACTTGGTCTTATTACCTTAAATGCATTAACTGCAGCAACATCAGTAATAATTCCTATTCAATGTGAGTATCTTGCACTTGAAGGTCTTGTGAAGCTATTAAATACTATCAAGAACATCCAAAAAATACATAATTCTAATTTGGAAATTGAAGGAATGCTACTGACCATGTACGATTCTAGATTAAAACTTGCCAACCAAATTGTTGCAGAGGTTAACAATCATTTTGGGGATATGGTATTTAAAACT
>JABHBC010000122.1 GCA_018674025.1 Flavobacteriaceae bacterium | reverse complement strand
GAAAAATACCTATCCACTATTAATAACCCTAAAATTAAACTTCCAACTTATAATTTAGACGCATCACATGTATTCCATCTATTTGTTATTCAAGTTTCAAATAGAGAAGAATTCACTAATTATCTTTCTCAAAATAAAATTGGTTTTTTAATTCATTATCCCATTCCTCCTCATCAACAAGAAGCATTGGCTGATTATTCTAAATATAGCTTTCCAGTTACTGAAAAAATTCATCAACAAGTCGTTAGTGTACCTATAAGTCCAGTACTTAATAATGATCATATAAAAAAAATAATAGAAGTTTTAAATTCTTATTAATTTGAAAATACCTAAATTATTTAGAGAGAATTTACTGTTAAAGATGACCTCTTTAAATGCTGTCGTGATAGGTATTCGACTAGTAGTTTCTCTTTTTATTCAACGTCTTTTAGCAGAAATGGTTGGGGAAGTGGGTATTTCAAAAATCGGTCAATTACGAAACCTTACTTCATTATTAACTTCTCTATCAACGGGTGGAATATTTAATGGAGTTACCAAATATGTTTCGGAGTTTAAAGATGATAAAGGACAACTTCAAAAAATGTTTTCAACAGCTTTTGTGTTTACAGCTGTTGGTACAGTTTCTATTTCTATCGTTTTGTTTTTTGGAGCAGCATCAATAAGTAATTATTTATTTGGCTCTTTAGATTTTGAATATTTAATAAAAATTTTAGTGATAGTAGTTCCTTTTATTGCTATTTATCGAGTTTTTAATGGGGTTGTTCATGGCTTATCTCAATATAAGCATTTCGCTAAAATTGATTTAATAGCTTATTTATTAGGGGCTATATTATTAGTTATTTCTTTAATTAAATATAATATAGATGGTGCTTTAGTTGCTATTGCTATAACTCCTATTATCCAATTATTAGTTTTGCTATTTATATTTTTTAAAACACTAAAAGAATATATTCATTTTTCTGAATTATCATTTAAAATACCTTTTGCAAATGAGTTATTAGCTTTCACTTTAATGTCTTTTGTGTCAACAGGCTTATTAAGTTTTGTTGAAATAGATATACGAACTATGATTCGAAATAAAATTACAGAAGCAGATTCAGGTATTTGGACAGCGATGACCTTTATTTCGAAAAATTACATGGTGTTTTCTGCTTCTATATTTACCCTATATGTGATACCGAAATTTGCAAGCATTCACACTCGAAGGGGTTTCACTTCAGAAGTAAAAACCATTTATAAAACATTGCTTCCATTATTTGGTATTGGTATGTTGATGGTGTATTTCTTAAGAAATTATGTAATTTTAATTATATATCCAGATTTTACAGCAATGGCTCCATTATTTAAATGGCAATTATCGGCAGATTTTTTTAGATTGGCTACTTTGGTTTTAAGCTATCAATTTATTGCGAAAAAGATGGTAAGAAACTTTATTTTTTCTGAATTGCTATCTCTTGCATTGTTTTATTTTATTGCAGGTTATTTAATAAATGATTATGGAGTAGAAGGAGTTGTAATAGCGCACCTAATTAGATCAGTTATTATGTTTATAGTAGTGTTTTATTTAGTGTTTCGATATTTTAATAAACAACATAAATTAAATAGTAATGACTGAACATAAACATTCATATAGAAATGTTTTAAATGCAACTTCTCTCTTTGGAGGAGTGCAGGTTATTAATATTATTATTTCTTTAATTAGATCAAAAGCAATTGCATTATTAATTGGTCCTTTAGGGATGGGTATCGCTAGTTTATTAGTTTCTACTATGGAATTGATTAATGGTATTACTAATTTAGGACTAGAACGAAGTGCTGTTAAAGAGATCTCCTTAGCTAATAATGATTCAAACACAAAAAGTGTTGCTAAAACGATAAGTGTATTAAAAAAATTGGTTTGGCTAACAATTACTTTAGGGGTTGTTATAATGATTGTAGCATCTCCTTGGTTAAGTGAAATGGCTTTTGGAAATAAAGACCATACCATTTCTTTTGTATGGATTTCAATTGCATTGTTATTTAAACAATTGTCAAGTAGTCAATTAGCAATTTTACAAGGATTAAGAAAATTACAGTATTTAGCAAAAGCAAATTTATTAGGAAATTTTATTGGGCTTTTGATAACAGTTCCACTGTATTATTTTTTCAGATTAGATGCGATTGTTCCCGCAATTATTATTGCAACTTTTATGAGTTTTATTTTTACGTATTATTTTTCTCAAAAGCTTGAAATTAACAAAGTAAAGATTTCTAGAAAAGAAGCGATTACTGAAGGAAAAAGCATGATCAATCTTGGTGTAATGTTAAGTTTGAGTAGCATGATTACATTACTAGTCGCATATATTATTAGAATTTATATCCATACAGTGAACGGAGGAGATGAACTAGGTATTAGAGAGGTGGGATTGTATAATGCTGGTTTTTTAATTCTTAATTCATATGTTGGAATTATTTTTAATGCTATGGGAACTGATTACTTTCCAAGGTTATCTGCAATTTCTGAAGAAATAGTTAAGATTAGAAAAACGGTACTAGAACAAGCAGTTATCGCAATTCTTTTAATAACACCTATTATAGTCATATTCTTAGCATTTGCACCTTTAATTATCACCATTCTTTATTCCAATGAGTTTTC
This sequence comes from Flavobacteriaceae bacterium, assembly GCA_018674025.1. Classification (GTDB taxonomy): domain Bacteria; phylum Bacteroidota; class Bacteroidia; order Flavobacteriales; family Flavobacteriaceae; genus SGZJ01. The sequence goes on along the minus strand of JABHBC010000122.1, from coordinate 642 downwards.
GCCAATCGTGGCTATGGTAAGTTGGGGAATCTTAGGTATGATTTTTAAAGCAGTTTCTTGGTCTATGGGTTATATGATCATTGCAAAAGGAGATTCTAAAGTTTTTATAAAAACAGCAATCGGTTTTAATGCAATTTTATTGATTTTTAATGGTTTAGGTTATTATTATGGAGGTCTTGAAGGTATAGGGTTTAGCTTTTTTATTTATTACATTATTCATTATGTCGTTGTTAGAATTATTACTTATTACCGATATGATTTTTATTTTGAAAAAGGTTTCTATAAAATATTTACCTTTACGGTATTATTGTGTTTAACTGCATACCTAATTACAATGATTGCAAATCCAATGTTGAAATATTGCTTAATGGTTCTTGTAATTATTGTTTCCTCTAGTTATTCCTATAAACAATTAGATAAAAAAATTGCTATTAGAGAATATTTAAAAGATACTTTTAAAAGAAAAAAATGATTAATTTGTTAAAAATTTGTTACAGAAAACTTAAAAAGAAGCATCAATTCTTTTGGTCTGTTAATTGGATAAAAACGTATTATTTTAATTATAAGAAATTTCCATTTTATATAATTAAAATAATTGTGCAAAAAGATGCCCGTCTATTCTATCTGTAATACCACCATGAT
>JABHBC010000121.1 GCA_018674025.1 Flavobacteriaceae bacterium | reverse complement strand
GTTAGGGTAAAAAATACTATAACCAACTGGTGGTGCTAAACCACTTAGCAAAGACAATGGTTTAAAAGTTGAGTTCTCAGAGTTAAAACGAAATCCTGAAGCAAGATAAATAGAAAAACTAAAAGCCAAAATTATACTACATATTCTAAAAAAAGAAAAGCTATTTACTTTTTGATCATGTGGGAATTTAATTATTCCCAATAGATAAAGTGTTAAACAAGCTGAAATAACAAACCACAAAAATAAAAAGACTTCAATTTTCAAAATACCCCAATGAGCTACTAAATCCGCATTAGATAAAAATTTCAAAGCTAATGCAAGCTCAACAAATCCCAGCACAACTTTGATAGTATTCAGCCAAGATCCTGACTTTGGTAAGTTGAGTAATACTTTAGGGAACATTGCAAATAATGCAAATGGTAATCCTAGAGCAACACCAAAACCACCCATTCCTGCAGTTAATTGCCAAGCTCCACCATCACTTGTTATGGAACTTGCAAGAAGTGATCCTAAAATTGGACCTGTACAAGAGAACGAAACAACTGCAAGAGTTAATGCCATAAAAAAGACGCCTAAAACTCCACCAAAAGTTTCACCTTTAGTTGATTTATCTACCCAGCTAGAAGGTAATGTCAGTTCGTAATATCCAAAAAATGAAAATGCAAAAAATATAAATATCAAAAAGAAAATGATATTTAAAACAACATTGGTTGATATCTCATTTAAAATATCAGGATTTACAGAGTCTAGCAAATGAAATGGGACGCTTAAAAGTAAATAAACTAAAACGATGAAAAAGCCATAAAGTAATGCACTGTAGACACCTTTTTTATCATTCTGTTTAGTAAAAAAACTAACTGTAAGTGGTATCATAGGAAAAACACATGGAGTAAGTAACGCTAACAATCCTCCTATGAATCCTAAGCCAAAAATACTAAATAGTGTTTTGTTCTTTTCAGTGTTAGATTCTGAAACCTCTGTGTTACAATTATTGGAAGAAGAAATTACTTCTTGAGGTTCATAACCGTATAATAAAATATTTGGGTCTTGCACTAATTTAGATTTTAAATCAGTATTTAAAACATCATTTTTTAAACTTTTTATAGCGTCAAAATCAAAACGAAAATCAATATCTGTAGGTGGTAGGCAGCGTGTGTCATCACAAGTCATGAATGTTAAATATCCAGATATTGAAGATTGGAGATCTTTAATAATTACTTTTTGTGTAAATTTTGCCTCTGTGTAAAACTTTGACACTACTATCCCAAAAACTGGATCTTGCTCTGTAACTCTATTGTTTTTATCTTCAATTACATCTCCAACAAATTCAACTTTAGAGTTTTCATCAAATTCAAATGAAGTTGGAACTGGACCTAAACCATCAATAAATTGAGAATATACTGACCACTTATTGTCAATGTCTGCTGTGAAGACAAGTTCGTATTCAGTATCAGTGATTTTTACTGTTTCGAACTCCCAGCTAACAGGGTCTAAAATTTGAGCGTTAGAACTAAAGCTTAAAAAAACAATAAACAGATATATGTTTCTAAGAAAAAATTTCATCAGAATTTTTTTAATTGACTACAAATAAATGTAAAATTTATCGACTATTTCTTAATAAAGTTATAAATAATCAAAATAACAACTGCTTTTTGTTATTAGACTTCCATTTTGCTTGATATTTATTTTTTACAAAATAAACATTTAACTCAGCTTGATATTTTTTATCTACAAAAAAAATTTTAAAATCTGCTTGATAAGCATAGTCGGTGAAATACCATAACCCAGAGTTACCTTTAGCTTGATATTTATTTTGCAATTTATAAACTAATAAATCGGCTTGGTACTCATAATCAACTACATGAACCTTTAGGTCTGCCTGATATGAGTAGTCTACAGAATAAAAAGTCTGAGAAAGTAGGAATCCAGTTGGAAGTAAAAATACTAATAGAAATAACCTCATTATTAAATATAATAAAATTATCTATCGTTTATCCATTTTAAAGTTTCTTCTCTAACAATATGCATTGGAACATAATGAGCGTAATCAACTACAACATGTCTTTTGTTGTTATTATCTAAATTCATAAGATTATAAAGAGGTAGTTGAGAAGATTGATAAGGAAAATAAAAATCATACCTACCATTTAAAAGCAAAGTAGGGGTCTTAATTCTAGCAGCATATTTTTCTGGCTGAATTTCTTCTCTAACATCATCTAGAGAAATTCCTCCTACATACAGGATTCCTGTTTTGAATCTATCTTCAATTGCCAAAATATTTACTCCTACTTGCCCACCCCAGCTTACTCCAAAATAGTGCGGCTCATAACCATTTTGAATAGCATAATCCACTGCGTACCTAACTTCTTTTACCCACGTGATTAAATGATCTCTATAATTCATTGAAGTGTTTCCGATATCAGTTTTCATTCCGTCTTGTCGAGAATAAGTACTTAAATACTCTGGGAATATAACATCAACACCCGAATTTACCATTTCAGTCATCCAAGTTGGATAAGTAATTTTATCACGATATAATGCATTAGATCCTGGAAAATATATAAGTGCTTTTTTGGATTTTATTTCAGGGTCTGCTCTAAGATGATGAACGGGCATCGTCATATTAGAAGTAATTATATTAGAAGATGTGCAATAAAATTCCTGACCAGTTACTTTTGAAGTATCAACAGATTCAAAGCTGATTTTATTTTTATCATACATATACAAACTTTCCATTAAGTTCCACTCTTTTTCTGTAGTTCTGTAATTTTCATAAAAATTTCTTAGTTTTTCTCTTTTGTAAAAAATTTCACCAGAATTATCAGGCTCTATTTTTTTGACTAATCTAAGACCATTATAACTAGATCTATTCCATGCATCTTGAGAGTAAAAATCAAAGGGTACATACGTGTCATCTGCAAATGAACCACCCAAAATACCTTTACTATGATCGTCTATAATGTTATTACTAACCCACTCTCTAACATTGCCAGCCATATCAAAAATTCCGTTATTGTTAACTGAGTTAGATTCAATTCTTGATTTTGTATAATTGTAAGAATTAATATTTGCATTTTTCAAAGCTCTCTCAG
>JABHBC010000120.1 GCA_018674025.1 Flavobacteriaceae bacterium | reverse complement strand
GATAAAATATGGAGAACTGGTGCTAATGAAAACTCAGTAATTACATTTAGTACATCAGTTAAAATTGGTGATACTGATGTTCCAGCTGGAAAGTACTCCATTTATACAGTTCCTAACAAAGATAGTTGGGAGTTCATTCTATACTCTGATTACAATAATTGGGGTTTACCCTCAGATTGGGATGAAAATAAAGTTGCTGTTAGGCAGGAATTTACTCCCATTAAATTAGAAAATAAGATGGAGTCATTTAAGTTTGCATTTGATGATTTAACTAATAATTCATTCACACTAGGTGTAACTTGGGGTTATTTTTATCTTCCTGTCGAAATTAAGTTACCTACCACAAGTATTGTTATGTCTAGCATTGAAGAGGTTCTTAAAAATCCCACTTCATCTGATTTGTATAAAGCGGCAGTTTATTTATTACAAGAAAACAGAGATTTAAGAATGGCTAAAGAATGGATGAATCAAGCTATTACTATGATGGATAATCCAAGATTTTATCATCTAAGACAACAATCTCTTATTTATGCAGCCTTAAAAGATTACAAGATGGCTATAAAAGTAGCTCAAGCTTCTCTTGAAAAATCTATTGTTGCAGGAAACTCAGATTATGAAAAAATGAATCAGGATTCTATTTCTATTTGGAGTAACATGTAATTACTATTTAGTTTTTATTATTAAATAGTTGAATTAAGTAAGATGTAATTATTACAGTAAATACACCCAAAACATTAAGCCATAAGTAAGGCATGTAGTCATTATACCAAACAAATAATACTATTAATTGTGTGATTATTGCTCCATAAAAAACAGCATTCGATTTTATATACTTTATAAAAAATGCTATTAGAAATATACCTAATACATTTCCGTAAAAAAGAGAGCCAATAATGTTTACTAGTTGAATTAAGTTATCTGCGAGATATGCAATACAGGCTATTGCAATTGCAAATAAACCCCAAAATACAGTAAACATTTTAGTCGTATTTACTGTCTCAATTTCACTGGATTTGTTTTTTTTGTTTCTATTGTATAAATCAATTGTTGTTGTTGTTGCTAACGCATTTAATTCACTTGCTGTAGAAGACATCGCAGCACTTAAAATTACTGCAATTAATAAACCAATTAAGCCTCTAGGTAAATTGTTCAAAATAAAACTTATAAAAACATAATCTTTATCATTTGATTCAATTCTTTTTAAAGAATTATTAGAAACCTCTTCTATGATTTTCTTTGCCTTATCTCTAATTTCTTTTTCTCTTTCATTAAGATTTTTTATTTTCAATAAATTGTTAGCATTATTTTTATTTTCTAAAAAGTCATCAGTGGCTTTAGTTTTTAGAAAATAAACCTCCTTTAAGGATCTCTCTAGTTTAGAATATTCATTAGCTTTTTCTGAATTAGAAATTGTAATTTCTGCTTGTGGATTAAAATTTAAAGGAGAAGGATTAAATTGATAAAAAATAAATACCATAACTCCAATAAAAAGAATAAAAAACTGCATTGGAATTTTTAAAATTCCATTAAATATCATGCCCATTTGCATTTCTTTCAAAGATTTTCCAGAAAGATACCTTTGTACTTGACTCTGATCAGTTCCAAAATATGATAACATTAGAAAAGTACCACCTAATATTCCGCTCCATACGGTATATCTGTTTTCTAAATCAAAAGAAAAATCTAAAATTTTCATTTTATCATTTGCTCCAGCTAGTTCAATTGCTTTTTCAAATGTTACATTTTCTGGCAAAGAATAAATAATTATTAAAAAAGTAATTATCAATCCTGTAAATATTACACCCATCTGGTATTTTTGAGTATAATTAACTGCCTTTGTGCCTCCAGAAACAGTATATATTATTACTAACAGCCCTATAATTATATTTAACGTAGTTAAATCCCATCCTAAAACAGAAGAAAGGATAATTGCAGGTGCAAAAATAGTTATTCCCGCGGCTAAACTTCTTTGAATTAAAAATAACAATGAAGTTAATGTTCTTGTTTTAAGGTCAAATCTAGACTCTAAGTATTCGTAAGCGGTAAAAACTTTTAAGTTGTGATATATTGGAATAAATACAATACATATTATTATGATAGCTATGGGTAATCCAAAATAAAATTGAACAAAACCCATTCCATCATTAAAAGCTTGACCTGGAGTTGATAAAAAAGTTATTGCGCTAGCTTGAGTTGCCATCACAGAAAGTCCAACTGTCCACCATTTAGCTTCATTACCACCTTTAATGTATTCAACGGAGTTTTTCGCACCTTTAGTTTTAAGAGTTCCATAAGCTACTATTAAAAGTAGGGTAGAGCATAAAATAATCCAATCTAGTAGTTGCATTAAGAGAATTTTATTGTTATTAAATAAAAAATAATTAGATAAGAAATGTTAGCTATTAACAGAATTGAATATGATTGGGCCCATTTTTTTTTTATTTTTTTCATGATTTATAAATTCATTAATTCTTTGTAGAGTAAGTGAGTTGGAAGCCCCATTACATTGTTGTAAGTACCATTAATATTAGTTATGCCAATATACCCAATCCAATCTTGAATTCCATATGCCCCTGCTTTATCCAATACTTTATTGTGATTTATATAAAAATCAATTTCTTTTTCAGTTAACTGCTTAAAAGTGACTTCTGTGATATCATTAACAATTTTTTTTGATTCTAATGTTTTAATGCAAAATGATGTAATCACTTTATGAGTTTTGCCACTTAAAGTCTGAAGAATCTCTTTGGCATTTTCATTATTTTTTGGTTTTCCTATAGCCTTTCCATTCAACCATACGATTGTATCGCTAGTAATAACAACAGTATTTTTATTTAATAAGTCTGAATAGTAGCTTGCTTTTTTATTAGCTATAAAATCTGTTATTTGTTCTGCAATTAAGTTATTTGGATAAGATTCATCAAAATCTAATTTAAGTGACTTGAATTTAATATTAAGTTCATTGAAAAAATTAATTCTCCTCGGAGATTGAGATGCTAAAATAATATCATAATTAGAAAGCTTTTTTTTTAACATATTGAATCAATCAATTTGTGCATTATTAAATCTGTTCCATTTATCATGAATCTTCATTACTTGTTCAATTACGTCACGCACAGCTCCTTTTCCACCATTTTTACTTGATATATAATTGCAGTTATCTTTAACTTCATTTACAGCGTCTTGCGGACAACAAGAGAGTCCAACTATTTTTAAAACAGGGATGTCTGGGATGTCGTCACCCATATAAAGTATATTTTTTAAGTCAACACTAGATGATTCTATAAATGAATTTAATTGCTTTATTTTATTATGAGCACCCAGGTATATAAATTCAATCCCTAATGCTTCAAGTCTGTCTCTAACTCCTTCGTTTGTACCTCCAGAAATAATGGCAATTTTATATCCAGCATCTAAGGCCGCTTTCATTGCAAATCCGTCTTTAACATTCATTGTTCTTAACATTTCTCCATTACTGGTAATTGTTAAAGAGCCGTCAGTTAATACACCATCTACATCAAAAATGAAAGTTTTAATTTGAGATAATATTTCTTTATAGTTTTTCATGATCTAAATCGTTAATTAAGTCGGTTATAAGTTTATAAAGTTCCTTATGTTTTTCATTCTCTAAAGACGCTAAATGTTTATTAATAGTTTTATTATCGCCTCTAATAGCAGGTCCTGTTTGAGCTTCTTTTGGGTCTAATTTATAAATTTTATTGACTGTTTCACTAATTAATGGTTTTAAAATATTAAAGTCAATTTTTGATTTATCAGTAATATCTTTAGCTATTGTATACATGTGGTTGGTAAAATTATTAACAAAAACTGCAGCTAGGTGTAGTTTTTCTCTCTGGTTTGAATCAGTTTCATAATATGAACATCCCAAGGTTTTAGATATTTTTTTTAATGTTATCATATCTTCTGAATTACTAGACTCTAAGCAAATAGGAATTTTTGAAAAATCAACTTCAATTTCTTTTGTAAAAGTTTGAAGTGGGTAAAAAACTCCAGCTCTATTTTTTTGATTTAATTCATTTTTAGATTTACTTCCTGAAGTATGACAAACAAACCTATTTGAAAATGATAATTGATTAGATAAGTCATGAATTGAATCATCACTTACAGCAAGAATGTATATGTCAGCTAGGACTAATTTATCTAATTGGTCAGTAATTTCAACAAAATTTGAATACGGGTGTATGTCTTTTATATTTCTACTATACCATTGCGTAATTTCAATTTCAGAATTATTCTTGAAAGCTTTAAATAAATGTCTACCAACATTACCAGACCCTAAAATGACAACTTTAATCATGTAGCTAAATTACGTAACTAATGGCACTAAAAAAACTTTAATTATTTAACAAATATTTACTATTTATATAAATTAAAAGAGAACATTTCTTTGTAAATTTGCAGACTCTATTTATAAACATTAGAATGATAAAAAAGATATTTAATTTATTGTTTTCTACTCGACTTACAGGGATTCTCTTTATAGTTTTTGCAATAGCAATGGCTGTAGGTACTTTTTTAGATGCAGGTCAAGACACTTCACCAACTCCTTACTCAAGAACATTGATATTCAATGCTCTTTGGTTTGAGTTAATTATGCTTTTTTTTATTATAAATTTCACAGGCAATATTTTTAAGTATAAACTTTTAAGCCTTAAAAAGTGGCCTGTCCTTTTGCTGCACTTTTCATGGATTTTTATTATTCTAGGGGCTTTTATCACTAGATATTTTGGTTATGAGGGTATTATGAGTATTAGAGAGGGGCAAACCGAAAATACTTTTATTAGTGAAAAGACATATATTCAATTGTATGTTGACGGAGATTATTTAATCGATGGAATCCCTCAGCGTAAAAAAATTGAAGAATCTGTAGACTTTTCACCAAGACTAAATAATAAATTTAAAACTAATTTAGTTTATGGTGAACAAGATATTAATATTGAATTAGTAGAATTTATTGCAGGAGCTGAAAAAGATATTATTCCTAATTCTAGTGGTGAAGAATATTTGAAAATAGTCGAGGCTGGAGATGGAGTTCCTCATAATCATTTTTTAAAAGTTGGAGAAGTTCAAAGTTTACACAATGTTCTATATGCCTTAAATAAACCTACCAAAGGTGCTGTTAACATTACTTATACTAATAATGCAGAATTATTCATTGAATCTCCTTTTGAGGGTGAGTATATGATTATGGCGTCGGGCACAAACGGAATATTAGAAAAAAACAAAAAACAAGTTT
>JABHBC010000119.1 GCA_018674025.1 Flavobacteriaceae bacterium | reverse complement strand
ACTAAAAATTGAAGCTTCATTAACTAATTTTGATGCGATTGTTGTCCCAGACAAAACTGCATTCTTTTCCGGTGATAATTTTACAGGAAGAATTATATTAGGTAAAAACGATAAAACTTTAAAAGCTGATAAAGTACTTATCAATGGTGCAGAGTTAGACGAGTCATCAATGTTAACTGGTCAAACAATTCTTGATTTTCCTGCTGGTCCAGTAGGAGAGCGTGAAATAACAGGTGAATTTCAATTTAAGGAAGGTGATTCTATAATTACAATTCCAGTAAATAGTACTTACGCAGTTGTTCCTAAACCAAATTCAGCTACTGTTTCAGCTGATAAAATGAATGTTGTTTATCAAGGTGTTAGAAATCCTTTCTCAATTTCATTTGCTGGAATTCCTGATAATAAAGTTGATCCACTTGCTACACCAGGTTTACGAAAAGGTAAATTAGTTGGTAAAAAAGAACGAAAATCAGCTGGCGATTACGAATTAGATCTAAGAAAAATGCCTGCAGCACTAAAGGGTAAAAAAACTATAAATGTTAAAGTTGTAGGAACCTTACCAAGTGGAGAGAGAGTTGTTACGGAAGTACCATTTAGAATTAAGCCTATACCATCTCCATTAGGATCTATTGATGGTGAAACGGGTTCCATGTCAATGAACAGAGCAGATTTAGCATCGGCAATAATTGATGCCCAGTTTAATGGATTTGATTTTGATTTACCACTTTCTGTTGACAATTTCAAAATAAATATTCAAGGTAAAGGGGTGTTTATTTGTGAAGGTGATGAATTGAGTGCTCAAGCTAAACAAGCCCTTAGAGGTGCTAGAAGAGGCTCACAGATAACTATTACTGATATTGCACCAAAAGGAATAGGAACTAGTACTATTATTCCTACTGCTGCACCATTAATCGTAACCCTTAAGAATTAATTATATGTTACTAAATAAAAAAGTCATATTCGTTTTTTCATTATTTGCAACTATAAATTTTACATTTAGTCAGAGTAATCTTTTAAATGCAAAAAATCCTGAAGAAATTGGTGTTAAAACATTGAGTCAATTAGATTTAGATGATGAATCTGTTTTAGAATATGGATACATTGATGATAAAGACGTTCTTTTTTCAAGAACAGTTTGGGAAATCATTGATTTAAGTGAAAGAATAAATTTTCCCTTTTTATATCCTACTGACACTACTTTAGTAGGCAAAGAAAGAAGACCACTTATATGGTATTTAATCAAAGGAATTGAAGAAGGAAAGATAGCTAGAATTTTTGATGATGGTAAATTTAATTTTGAAGTAGACTCCTCCAGTGTATTTAAAAAGTTAACTGATACTGTTATTAAAAGAAGAGGTATTAACAAAATGAATGATTTTGGAGGTTATAGAGATTTTGCACTTTATAATAATGTTGATTTTGGTGAGTTTACTTACGTAGATGAAGATTCTTTAAAAGAAACAAATGCACCTCTTTACAACTCGTATTTAAAATTTAGAAAAGCTGCTGTATTGCCATATTTAACTAAAGGTCGAGATTACGAAATAAATAACTTTTCGTATGACATGGTTACTCAGTATTTAATTAAAGGAGTTTGGTATTTTGATAAAGTTCAAAGCGATTTAAGATATAGACCTCTGGCAATTGCACCAGTAACCAGACAAGTGGCTAATATGGAACTTGATGCTAATGCTTTCTATGAAGAGGATATTGAAAAAGTACCAATGTTCTGGGTTTATTACCCAGACGTTAGAAATGTATTAAAAAATGCTTATGTTTTTAGTCAAAAGAATAGTTCTGTGAGAAAGTCGTTTGATGAATTAATCAATGCTAGAAGATTTAATTCTGTGATTTATCTTGAGGAAAATATGCAAGAAGATAGAGAAGTAAAAGAGTATATCTCTAAAAACTCTTTCATGCAACTTTTGGAATCTGAGAGAATAAAAGAAAAGATTAGAAATTTCGAACATGATATGTGGAGTTGGTAATTAACTTCTCTTTTATAAAAAAAACGCTTATTATTTAATAAGCGTTTTTTTTATTCTATATTTTTAGTAGGATTAACTATTTAATCTATTTTTGCAACTGATTTTTATAAATATTTATGTTAAATATCCACAAAGCTTCTATATTTTTTCAAGGAGAACCCCTCTTTAGTGATATTACTTTTAGATTAGGTAATGGAAATAGGGTGGGTTTAATTGGCAAAAATGGTGCTGGTAAATCAACTTTATTAAAAGTAATTTCGGGAGAAATAGAGGCAAGCTCTGGACAAATTGCAAAAGAAAAAGATGTTAATATTGGATTTTTAAAGCAGGATATTGATTTTGAATTTGGTAGAACAGTTTTAGAGGAATCTTATTTAGCATTTTCTGAAATTATTGCTATTGAAAAGCAGCTTTCCTTTATAAACACTCAATTAGCAGAAAGAACAGATTATGAATCAAAAGAGTATAGTCAATTAATAGTCGATCTAAATGATTTACAGCACCAATATGAGATTATTGGCGGGTATAGTTATCAAGGCACTACAGAAAAAATTTTACAAGGACTAGGTTTTTTACGTGAAGATTTTAATAAGTTAACAGATACTTTTTCAGGAGGTTGGAGAATGAGAATTGAACTTGCTAAGTTACTTCTTCAAAACAATGATATTCTTTTACTTGATGAACCAACAAACCATTTAGATATTGAAGCTATAATATGGTTAGAGAATTTTTTAAAGAATTACCCAGGAGCTATAGTAATTGTTTCACACGATAAGATGTTCTTGGATAATGTAACAAATAGAACTATAGAAATCTCATTAGGAAAAATATATGATTACCCAAAGCCGTACTCCAAGTTTTTAGTTTTAAGAAATGAAATTAAAACACAGCAGTTGGCTTCACAAAAAAATCAAGCTAAACAAATTGCCCAAACAGAAAAACTGATTGAAAAATTTCGTGCTAAAGCTTCTAAGGCTACAATGGCTCAATCGTTAATTAAAAAGCTTGAAAAAGTAGACCGAATTGAAGTAGATAAGGATGACAATAGTGTGATGAAATTAAGTTTTCCAATTTCTGTTACACCAGGAAAGGTAGTTGTTGAAGCTGAAAATATTTCAAAAAACTACGGAGATTTAAGTGTTTTACAAAATATTAGTCTTTCTGTTGATAGGGATAGTAAAATTGCATTTGTCGGACAAAATGGTCAAGGTAAATCGACACTTGCAAAGATTATTGTAGGGGATATTAAATCAGAAGGTAATATTAAATTAGGGCATAATGTTCAAATTGGATATTTTGCTCAGAATCAAGCCGAATACTTGGACGGATCAAAAACTGTACTAGACACAATGATTGATGCTGCAAATGAAAAAAATAGAAGTAAGGTTAGAGATATACTGGGGTCTTTTTTGTTTAAAGGAGATGATGCTGATAAATTTGTTAGAGTATTGTCAGGAGGAGAAAGAAATAGATTGGCTTTAGCTAAATTATTGCTGCAACCACTTAATGTGCTAATAATGGATGAGCCAACTAATCATCTGGATATTTTATCTAAGAATGTCTTAAAAGTAGCATTAAGTAAATTTGAAGGAACATTAATATTAGTATCACATGATAGGGATTTCTTACAGGGTTTAGTGAATAAAGTTTATGAATTTAGAGATAAAAAATTAAAAGAATATTTAGGAGATATTGATTATTATTTAGAGGAAAAGAAAGTTGAAAACCTCAGAGAGGTAGAATTAAAAACAAAAATTAAAGTTGATAAACCATTAAGTAATAAGCTTTCTTATGAGAATCAAAAAAAATTAAAATCCTTAAACAATAAATTGTCTAAAGCTGAATCAAAAATAGGTTTATTAGAAGCTGAAATCAAAGATTTGGATAATAAGTTAGAAGATAATTATGATAAATATTCTAAGGAGGATGGATTCTTTGATAATTACCAGTCCAAAAAAAGTGAGTTAAATATTTTAATGAAAGATTGGGAGTTAATTCAAAATGAACTAACTAAATTATCTAAATAATTTTAAAGATGTTTCATGAATTATCCTTGTATAATTTAAAAAGCGTTGTATATTTGTAGACTACATCGCGGGATAGAGCAGTGGTAGCTCGTCGGGCTCATAACCCGAAGGTCACAGGTTCGAGTCCTGTTCCCGCTACTAAAACAATAAAACGGTTATACTATTATATAGTGTAACCGTTTTTTTATTTATGCACAATAATAAAAAGAAGTCGTCGTTT
>JABHBC010000118.1 GCA_018674025.1 Flavobacteriaceae bacterium | reverse complement strand
TCTCATCAAAAATACCAGTTTCATGATACTTTTTAAAAACAGAGCCGTAAGTATCAATTCCCCAAACTTTTATATTTGGATTTTTAGATTTTAAATACTTACAAACACCAGAAATTGTACCACCAGTACCTACACCAACAATGAAATGGGTAATTTTCCCATCAGTTTGATTCCATATCTCTGGTCCAGTTGACTCAAAATGAGCTATGGCATTACTAGGATTATCATATTGATTTACATACCATGAGTTTGGTCTTTCTTCAGATAAACGCTTTGAGACTGAATAATATGATCTTGGATCATCCGGCGCAACATCAGTTGGGCAAGTCACAACTTCAGCTCCAACGGCTCTTAAAATATCCATTTTTTCTTTAGATTGTTTATCAGTTAAAACGAAAACACATTTGTACCCTTTAACAATTGCTGCTAATGCTAAACCCATTCCAGTATTACCTGATGTCCCTTCAATTATTGTACCACCCTCTTTCAACAAACCTTGACTTTCGGCATCTTCAATCATCTTAAGTGCCATTCTATCTTTTGTAGAATTACCAGGATTGAAGGTTTCATATTTTGCTAAAACCAAACAAGGTAATTCTTTTGTTAATTTATTTAATCTAACAAGTGGGGTATTACCAATAGTGCCTAATATGTTTTCAAAATATTCCATAAATTATATTTTTCAAAGATACAAAGTCACTTAACTAACTATTTAAAAAAATAGATATTTTTTTAAGAAATTCGTAAACAAAAGAATGTAATTACTGAAAAAATTACGAATAAAATAAATTTCATGCATTAATATAATGAAATGTAAATCCTTAGAGATATGAATAATGCTTAACGAAACTTAATAGAATTGATTGGAGAAATTTTTGAAATAAGATATGATGGAACTGCAATACTAAGTAAACACACTAAAAAAGTAAATAAATTTAATATAAAAACATAATCAAAAGACAAATAAACAGGAACTTGTGAGGTATAATATATTTCTGGATCAAGCTTTACTAAACTGAACTTTTTTTGAACAAAAAGGAAGCACAAACCTAGCACATTACCCATTAATAAGCCTAAAAAGATTATATATGAGACAATAATAAGAAAAACTCTCTTAATACTGCGGTTATCAGCACCCATTGATTTTAAAATACCAATCATATTTGTTCTTTCTAAAATTAAGACTAATAAGACACTAATTATATTTATAGAGCAAACCAATGCCATGATAAATAGAATAGCTATTATATTTTTATCAAAGATTTGTATCCAGTCAAATATTGAAGAATATTTTTGTTTGATATTTACTGAATTATAATTGGATGGTGTATATTCATAAATCTTTTTTGTGGTCTCTCTAATTAGATTAAAGTCATAAATAAAAATTTCCAACTCACCAGATTGATTGTTACCCCAATTGTTTATTCTTCTTAAGTGTTTTATATCACCAAAAATAATATTTTCATCAATTTCATTAAAGCCAGAATCATAAAGTCCAACAATATTAAATTTTCTAATAATTACTTTAGATTCTAAATTTCTAGAAAAAATCATTTGAAATGAATCATTAATTTTTAAATCTAGTTTATTAGATAAATTATCAGAAATGAGTACCTCATTTGAAGTTAATGATGTAATATTTGGTCTTAACCCACTAATTATGTACTGTGAGATATTACCCCAACTATATGTACTATCAACCCCTTTAAATAGTGCACCATCAAAATCTTCTGAAGTTCGAATTATACCAAATTTTAATGCAGTTTGATTTATTGACTTTATATTATTAATAGAATCTAAACCCTGTATTAAAGTCTTACTTACATTGATTGGAGAAAGTGATTCTTCAGAGTTATTATTGTCAAAATTTGAAATTTTAATATGTCCGTTAAAAGCAGATACTTTATCCCTTATTTCATTTTGCAGTCCAATTCCTGTAGAGATAGATACAAGCATAACAATTACTGATAATGCAATTGCTACAATTCCGATTTTTATTATTGGAGCTGATATACTACTTTTATAGGCTTTAGCACTTATAATTCGTTTGGCTAAGAAAAATTCAAATTTCAAAATTAATTATGCTTAAAAGAAGTTTATTTTTAGTTTTTTCAGTACTTGCAATTAACCCCCTTTACTGTAACGTAAAAATTATTAATTATGACAAAATTACAAATAAAATAATTGTTGGTGCTGAAAGTATTAACGAATACAAACCTTTAATACTATCTAAAAAAATTGGAATAGTTGCTAATCATACCTCTGTTATATTTAAATCAACAAATAGATTACTAGCAAATGAATATCTAGACTACACTCATTTAGTTGATTCGCTATTGAAATTAAATATTGAAATAAAAAAAATATTTACTCCTGAGCATGGATATAAAGGAGAAAAGCCAAATGGAGCAAATATTTCAGATGATATTGATAAAAAAACAGGTTTAGAAATAATTTCATTACATGGAAAAAAAAGAAAATACGGAGAATTATCAAACGAAGATTTAGAAGGAATTGAAATGATGATTTTTGACATACAAGATGTCGGTGTTAGATTCTATACTCACATTTCAACTCTGCATTACGTCATGAAAGCATGTGCTCAAAACAATATCCCTTTAATTCTTTTAGATCGCCCTAATCCTAATATTCATTATGTTGACGGACCGATTTTAGAATCAGAGAATAAAAGTTTTGTTGGAATGCACAATGTGCCAATAGTATATGGAATGACAATTGGTGAATATGCTAATATGATTAATGGTGAAAATTGGTTAGGAAATGATTTAAAATGTGATTTAAAAATAATAAAAATAAAAAATTATAATAGAAAGTCTAATTATAGTTTACCAATAAAACCGTCACCAAATCTTCCAAATGACAAATCAATAAATTTATATCCTAGTTTATGTCTATTTGAAGGAACAAACGTAAGTGTTGGAAGAGGAACTAATGAACAATTCACTATATATGGCAGCCCTTTTTTGGATACTAAAATATATAAATATAGATTTATACCAAAACCTAATACTGGTTCAAGCAGTCCAAAAAACAATGGTTTAGTTTGTTTTGGAGAACAATTAAGTTCAGTTCAAAATTTTAAGAAAATTGAACTTAAATATTTAATTAATAGTTATAATAACAGCTCAAATAAAGATCAATTTTTTAATTCTTTTTTTATAAAACTCTCTGGAACTAAAAAATTGAAAGATCAAATAATAAATAACTTAAATGAAAAAGAGATTAGAGCATCTTGGTCAAAAGGATTAAATAACTTTAAAAAAATTAGATCTAAATATTTAATCTACTAGATTAAATATTCACAATAAATTCAACTACTACAAATTGTCAAGAGTTATTTTTTAAAATTAACTTTAGTTTTTCTACTATATTAAATGTAGCCGGACAAATTTCAATATTTTTCAAAGTAATTTGTGAAATTTTATGAAAATTCTTTCTATTAGTATGAGGATACTCTCTACATGCTTTAGGCCTATGGTCATAAATAAAACAAGTATTGTCATCATTTAAAAAATCACAAGGGGATTGTTTAAGCACATAGTCATTGTCTTTATCGATTATTAAATATTTAGAAATAAAGTCATCCACATGGAGTCTTAGGTGCTTAGAAATACCTAAGATATCTTTAAATGTAAAAATAGGACTAGTTGTTTTGCAACAATTAGCACATTCTAAACAATTAGTTTTGGAGAATTCTTCATTGTGAAGATCAATCATTAAATAATCAAATTGTTTAGGTTGTTTTTTCTTTAGTTTATTAAAAAAAGAGTTGTTTTCTTTAAAATTTGCTTTAGATAACTTTAAAATATTATCGATTTTATCTTTCATAATTTTATTAGTATTTAAACATCTCTTTGCTAAAATAATACAATTAAGTATTATATTTATATTATGAGTACAAGCATATTAAACATAGAAGAAGTTTCAATATTTCAACAAGATGAAACAATTTTTGAAAATATTAATATCAATATTAATAAGGGTGACTTTATTTATCTAATTGGAAAAACTGGATCAGGAAAAAGTAGTTTAATAAAGACTATTTACGCAGATTTAGAATTACAAAAAGGAGATATTTCTGTAGGTGGCTTTACACTTAAAAATTTAAAAGAAAATAAAATACCTTTTTTGAGAAGAAAACTAGGAATAGTCTTTCAAGATTTCAATCTTTTACAAGATAGATCAGTTTTTGAAAATTTAAAATTTGTTCTTCAAGCTACTGAGTGGAAAAACAAAATAAAAATTAAAGAAAGGATTAATGAAGTATTAGAAATTGTTAATATTAAAGATTTAATTCATAAGTTTCCACACCAATTATCTGGTGGACAAAAACAAAAGGTAGCAATATCTAGAGCACTATTAAATAATCCTGACTTAATAATAGCAGATGAACCAACTGGAAATCTAGATCCCAAAACAAGTCTAGAAATTATGCAACTTCTACTTGATTTAAATAAAAAAGGAAATACTATTCTTATGGCTACACATGATTTTATATTAATTAAAGAGTTTCCACATAAAACACTATTATGTAACAATAAAACCATACGTAGTATAGATGTAACTGGAATGAGCGTTGAAAACATATACGAATGATTTCAATTTTAATTCCTTGCTATAACTATAACGCATACGACATTGTAAGTAGGTTAGAAAAAGAATGTTTAACTCTAGGAATTGTTTTTGAAATTATATGTATAGATGATGCTTCTTTTTCTCCTTTAAATGAATTAAATCAAAAGATTAACGTCCTTACAAATTGTAAGTTTTTTGAAAGTAAAAAAAATATTGGACGATCTGCAAATCGACAATTATTGTCTCAAAAAGCACAATACAAATGGCTGCTTTACCTTGATGTTGATGTTAAACCACTAAATGTGGATTTTATAAAAGTTTATATAAATGAAATTAAGAAAGGATTTGAAGTTGTTTTTGGGGGATTCAATTATAAAAAAATTGAATCAAATAACCTAAGATATCTGTTTGGTAAGTCCAGAGAAGATATACCAAGTATTATAAGAAATAAAAACCCTTACAAATACATTATTTCTTCAAATTTTTTAGTAAAAAAAGTAATTTTTGACAGAATCAATAGAAACATAAACATAAATGGATACGGAATGGATTATTTTTTTGGGGCATTATTAAAAGAAAATTCGATTTCAATAAAACATATTGATAACGAGGTAACCCACTATGGATTAGATAATAATTCAAAATTTTTAATAAAGACTAATGAAGCTTTAAAGAATTTACATTATTTAAACAAGAATAAATTGATAACAAAAAATGATATAACTATATTAAAATATTATAGATTATTAGACTTTCTAGGACTAAAAAGAATTATTTCAAAGCTATTTAACATGTTTTCTAAATATATTGAATCAAACCTAAAAGGGTCAGATCCTAGTTTATTTGTTTTTGATTTATATCGATTATCTTATTTATGTTCATTAAAATAATTAGCTCATTTTTATGAAATCTTGGTAATTTCTTATGTAGTCATTTTCATCATAATTTTCAGACGCCAAAACTAGACAAACTGAATTTTTAGAAAAGTTATTCATTTCTCTCCATATACCATTTGGAATATAGACTCCAACATTAGGACTGTCTAATAGTATTTTTTTTGTCTTACTACCATCATCAAGTAATAACTCAAAACTACCACTTAGCGCTATTAAAACTTGAAATAGTTGTTTATGTGCATGCCCTCCACGTTCACCATTTAAAGGCACATCATATAAATAGTAAACTCTTTTAATAGAAAAAGGAATTATTTCTTTTTCAACAAAAGATAAAGAACCCATACCTTCAGGAGATATTATTTTAGGAATATTCAATTCGTAAACATTTTCGATACTATTTTTTTTCATTATTTACCTTTATATATTTTATTATTCCTTTAACTCCAATTAAATACTTATTTATAACTTGACCTAAACTAATATATTTAAATTTAAGCATTAAATATAAATAGTGGATTAATTTAAGTAATGAAAGAATATTATAATATTTATAAAACAAAGCACCTTTGGCAAATAATATTCTATCACTTGCGACATCTTTTCCTGAGCTGTCAACAGGGTGTGATAAAATAACCTCATTATGAAAAACAATATTTAGATTCAAGATCAATGCATTTCTAAGAAAAACATATTCATCTG
>JABHBC010000117.1 GCA_018674025.1 Flavobacteriaceae bacterium | reverse complement strand
TCATTCGCGAAAAAATTGACGAAATCTAAATCTGTCAAATCATGATTGATGCCATTTGTAATAAAAATGTCTCTATTCCCATCATTATCCATATCAAAAAGTAATCCAGCCCAACTCCAATCTGTTTTTGCCACTCCACTGTGATAAGCCACCTCTGAAAAAGTGTTATTTCCATTATTTAATTGTAATGTGTTTTGAATGTATTGTTGAGAAAAATCTTTACTTTGTTTTAATTTAAAGACATTGTACCCCTCAAATTCCATAACAGACTTTACGCGTTGATCTGCCTCAGGCAGCATGTCTGTAATAAAAATATCTGCATTTCCATCGTTATTAATATCTGCAATATCTACACCCATGGCAGAAAGACTTAGGTGAGACGTCCAGTTAGTAATATCTTCTTTAAAAGTACCATCTTGGTTGTTGATGTACAGATAATCTCTTTCATAAAAGTCATTAGAAACGTAAATATCTGGGTATAAATCTCCATTCATATCAGTAACCATTACACCTAAACCAAACCCTATTAAGCTGCCATAAATTCCAGCCTGTTCACTAACATCTACAAATTTACCATTGTCATTTCGCAGTAACATATCTCCAACACCTCTAAATATTTGTGGAACATTTTCCCAATCTTGAGCTCTTTTATCTCGCTGTTCAGCATATCCAAGACTGCTTACTGGTATATTACTATTGTTTAAGATATAAGCATCTAAATCACCATCTTTATCATAATCAAAAAAAGAAGCATGTGTTGAAAATCCTGTTTTAGCTAAATTAAACTCAGCGGCTTTTTCTGTAAAAGTTAAATCTCCATTATTTATGTACAAATCATTATCATGATTATTGCCTTTTAAGTTCCCTGCATTACTTACATAAATATCTAATAAACCATCCTGATTGATATCTACCATAACAACCCCGGTAGACCAAGGTTTGTTTCCTTCAATTCCTGCACTTTCAGAGATATCCTCAAATTCAAAATTTCCTTTGTTAAGGTATAGTTTATTAGCGACCATATTCCCTGTTAGGTAAATATCCGCTAAGCCATCATTATTAATATCTCCTATAGCTACACCTCCACCATTGTAAAAGTTTCGATATTTGAAAATATTAAAATTCTTTTGATTCTTAACCTTATTAAGGAAGTCTATGCCTGTATCTTTAGCATCTAATAATGTAAATAAAGTTTGAGTATCACTAGTTAAAGTTAAATTTTCCTTTTCTGAACTACAGGAATAAATTACCGAGAAAATTAGTACTAAAATAATTTTTCTTACTAAAAATTGTGTCATTATTTATTAGCCTTTAAAAAAACAGGGGTGTTATTATTTATAGAAATAACATAGAATAATTCCCCTTTAATTTTTATTGTTTTTATGTTTTTAGCCTCTCCAGGAATATTAAAACCTTGGCCCAAGCTTTCGTAAAAAAACCCGTTTTTATTGTTCAACAAAATTAACCCATGCGAGGCATCTAATTTACCCAATTGTGTGTTAATATTGTAATTATTTCCAACTAAAAGAACATCTGTAAAACCGTCACTATTAAAATCCTCTAACGCAATATCATTTACCGAAGATATTTGAGCCATAAACGGCAATTCATGTTTTTTAAATGTATTATCCCCTCGGTTTTCAAAATAACTACTTCCCAATTCAAAAACTTGTTTTTTAAACGCTTCTTTAATCTTCACTTTTGGGAGAAGGGCTGTAAATGAAGCCTCTGCAAAATCTTTATAGGATAAGAATTTTTTATTTAAAAATGGGATTTGTTTCACCAATTCATCCTTGGAAGCAAATGGTGTTTCTTGTTTTTGATAATAATAAGTAATTACCGGATCAACGGTTCCATTAGTGTCAAAATCATTACTATACAATGTTATAGGTTCACTTTTACTTGCTTGTAGTCGTGTGTTTAGCCCCCAATTTCCAACTATAAAATCTAAA
Organism: Flavobacteriaceae bacterium; assembly: GCA_018674025.1. Taxonomy (GTDB): domain Bacteria; phylum Bacteroidota; class Bacteroidia; order Flavobacteriales; family Flavobacteriaceae; genus SGZJ01. The sequence continues at coordinate 114 of JABHBC010000117.1, read as the reverse complement.
TCACCATCATTATCAAAATCATTTACTTTAATCGCATTCCCCCATCCGTTTGTTTTCTCTAAGTTGGTGTTTTTTTGAAGCAGCAACTGATCACCATTGTTAAGAAATATTTTT
>JABHBC010000012.1 GCA_018674025.1 Flavobacteriaceae bacterium | reverse complement strand
TACATAAAAACATAAGTATTAATTAATAAAATAAACCAACAGATTATACGTTAATTATTTAAACCATATAATAATTATAAAACTAATAGGTTTGTAAAAAAGATAAGTCATGAACACTAACGAAAACCAAGGAGAAATAGACATAATTGTATTGTTTAAAAAGATTCAAGCCACATTTGTTCACATAATCATTTTCTTTTTTAAGTGGGCTAAATACTTAATCAGACAGTGGAAAGCGTTTTTATTTTTAATATTATTTGGAGCAATTTTAGGCTTTTTTAATGAAAGCCAAAACAATTCTGATAAAGAAGCGTCAGTGCTTATAAAGGTTAACTTTGATGCTGTTAATTATGTATACGACGCCGTTTCATTAATAAATCAAAAAATTGAGGCAAACGACATTAGATTTTTTAATGAATTAGGGTTTTCTTCAGAGGAATTAAATGTTTTTGAGCTAACAATATCTCCAATAGTTAATTTACAAGAAATCATAAATGACGATACCTTTAAGGCAAATGAAATAAAAACACTATTTGAAAATTTAACTTTTGATGACAATCTTTCAATGACAAATAGCTTTATTTCAAATTATAAATACCACACATTGACTTGCTCTTTTAGCCCAGCAGCAGATAGCCAAACTATAGACATTATTATCGAATATTTAAACACAAACCCCTTATTTACAGAACTAAAGTTAAGAAAAATGAACAGTTTTTCAGACAGAATAGAAAGTAATGAAAAAGCTATTAACCAGATTGATGCGATAATTTTAAAATACACAAATGAGATTTCTAATTCTTCTAACACAGACTCTCAGCTTTACGTTGACAACAAGGACATAAGACCGAACGATCTCATAAAAACTAAAATTGAGTTAAGCAAAGAGATAGAAATTTTAAAAGAAGAAAAAATATACTCAAACAACACTGTTGTCGTCGTTAATAACTCAAACCTAATGATTGAAACCAGTTCAATTAAGAACAATAAAATAATTTATTATCCACTTCTTCTTTGCTTTATTTTTATAATAATTCAGGTTTTAAAAAAGACATATTCTTGGCTAGATAATTTAGAAAGTAAGCAACTTTAGAGCCTTGATGTTAAAAAATTTTTTAATAAAAAACAGCTTAAAGGTTCTGTTGTTAAGGGCATCAGGAATCGTATTGATGTTTTTACTTTCATTGTTTTTAACAAATTCATTTTCAGCTGAAATTGTTGGCCAATATGATTTTGTAAGATCTTTTCTTATGATTTTAAGCGGAGCGTCTTTACTTGGCACAAATCAAGCCATAATATATTATTCGGGTATTTTAACTTCAAAAAAATCATTTGGCTCAATTAAGTCGATTTATTTTAAAATGAATTTTTTAATTCTAATAGCCTGCGCTATTTTATATGCGCCACTACTTGTAATTGATAAAGAGGTAATTAATCAAATTTTTAATAAACAAGGAGCTTATGAATTGGTAAGCCTATCTTTACAAGGTTTAGTTTTCTACTCAATTACAATGCTTAATATAGACACAATTAGAGCATTAAAACACACTTTAATTTCAGAAGGTTTTAGAAATATTTTTAGATACACACCTTTCTTTATTTTTTCTATTATTCTTTATATAATTGACAGCCCCGAATATTTAGTTCTGTGGTTTATTTATAGCTTTGTAGTGATTTTTGTTATTAGCACAGCGGTAGTTTACTTCTTTTTATTCAACAAAAACTTTCCCAAATCTGCAGTCCATAATTTTTCTTCAACCGAAATTTTAAGAGCTTCATATCCTATGGCTCTTAGCGCAATATCATATTTTTTGATGCAAAGTACAGATGTGCTTTTTATTAGCGCTTATGATACTTTTGAATCAGTCGCATATTATTCTATTGCTGTTAAATTAGCGACAGTAACAGCGCTAGCTTTAATTTCTGTAAACATTGTCATAGCACCAAAAATCGCAAGTATATATAATGATAAAAACTTTTATCAGCTTAAATTAATTTTAAAAAAAGCGACAAGAATGAACGTCGTAATTAGTCTCCCTATTATAATAATATTATTATTCTTTTCAGAATATGTTTTGTCCACTTTTGGCAGCAATTATATATTGGCTAAAAATGCTTTATGGATTTTGCTTATTGCACAATTTTTTAACTCCATTACAGGGCCATCTGCTCTTTATCTCAATATGACTGGAAGGCAAAAAAAACTAAATGTTATTTTAGTAATCTCGCTGTTAATTAATGTAGTGTTGAATATCATTTTAGTCCCAGACTTTGGAATGTTGGGCGCGGCAATATCGACAACTACTAGTTTTGTAATATCAAAAATACTTGCATCAGCTCTTGTGTTTTATTTAGACAATGTTAAAACCTTTATTTCTTAAAGCATGAATAAGCCAGACTTTATAATTTCAGGTTTCCCAAAATGTGGCTCGACAGCCCTACATTATTATGTTGATGCGCACCCTGAAATATTTATGCCTAAACAAAAGGAGCTTCATTATTTTACACAATCGTATATTTCAAAACTGAACAAAGGCCCAGGAGATTTAGAAGCCAAAAAAAGTCAAGTCAAAAGTTTAGATTCATATTTTAAAATGTTTGAAGGAGTTTCCGGTGAGAAAACAATTGGAGAGACATCACCTTCATACATCAATTACCCAAACTCTTTTAAAAAAATTAATAAAGAATTAGACAACCCAAAAGTAATTATATTACTACGCGACCCAATTAAAAGAGCTTATTCAAACTATTTGCACCTATTAAGAGAGCATAGAGAAAAAGAAAGTTTTAGTAAATCTCTAGATTTAGAGAATTTCAGGAAGAGTCAGCAATATTCAGATTTTTGGCTTTATACTTTTAACTCCTTTTATTATGATAAAATTATTGAAGCTAAAAAAGTATTTTCAGATGTTTTAATTTTAACGCAAGAAGAGCTTAATTTAGACACAAAAAAAACTTTAATTAAGGTGTACAAATTTCTTGAAGTAGACTCAAAATTTACACCTAAAAACTCCAACAATAGATATAACAAAGGAGGGCTTTACAAAAAAAACATAATTACAAATTTTATTTTTAAACAAGGAAAAATAAAAACTATTTTTAAAAAAATTGTACCTATTTCACCACGGATGAAAGCAATTAAAAACAGCCTCATAAGTAATTACCATTATAAGGCCGCCCCTATAGATGAGAAAACCGAAAATAAGCTTGTGAAGCTTTTCAAGAAAGAAGTTTATAACCTTACTAAAATAGGTGTTGACACTAGTATGTGGAATAAAAAATTTTTCGATAAATGAAATTAAACCTTAACATACTAAACGTTTCATTTTTTTTAATTTTAATAGGAATATTTTTTCTTCCTTTTAACTCATGGGATGGAATTTCTTTTTTAGGAGAATATTATAGAGACTCTTGCGTGTTGTTTTTTTTATTAGCCTTTTTTA
>JABHBC010000116.1 GCA_018674025.1 Flavobacteriaceae bacterium | reverse complement strand
TTAGAAAGTTTTTTTGGAGCCTTAAATTCAATCTTCTCAACAAAAATGGCTATAAAAATACTAACTAATGGTAAATCCTTATTTAATATTCCAGAAAACAAAATTGAAATTGGCGAATTAGCTAATTTAACCCTCTTCAATCCAGATAAAGAATATATTTTTAATAAAGTGGATATTTTATCTAAATCTAAAAACTCGATTTTTGAAAATTCAAAACTAAGAGGAATTGTTTATGGGACAATTAATAAAAACAAACTATCTATACACAAGTAATGTTAAATGAAGATTTATCTTTTAAATATTTAATTAAAGAGCCTCAATCTAAAAAATCTAAATCACCGTTATTAATACTACTACATGGGTTTGGAAGTAATGAGTCTGACTTACACTCTTTTGCTAATTATCTTCCTGAAAACCACTATATAGTATCAATTAGAGCACCTTTTAAGTTAGCTAGTGGCGGGTTTGCTTGGTATAATATAAGTTTTGACCAAGATATGAATAAGTTTAATGATCATGATCAGGCTAAGGATTCTATAAACATGATACTTAGTTTCATAGAGGAATTATCTAAGAAATACTTAATTGATAATAATAATATATCTCTTTTAGGATTTAGTCAGGGAACTATACTTAGTTATGCACTATGTCTGAATTATCCAGAAAAGTTTAAAAAAATTATTGGTTTTAGTGGATATATTGATGAAGCAATGATTAATATAAGATCTAATAATATTGATTACGGTAAATTAAATCTATATATCTCACATGGAAAGAATGATCCAGTAATTCCAGTTGATTGGGCTAGAAAATCAATTGAAATACTTAAGAATAATAAAATTAACTATTCATTTAATGAATTCAATTCAGCACACACAATTTCTCCTGAAAACTTTTATGATTTCAAAAACTGGCTAGAATCTAACTAACTTTTATAGATAATTGATCATAAGCCAAAAAGATGTTTTCTGGTAAATTACTCTCTACTTCTTCATGAAATCCTAAGTAGTGACTAATATGAGTGAAATAACATACTTTAGGATTTATAATTTTAACTAAATCAAGAGCTTCTTTTAGATTTAAATGAGAGTGATGTTCTTTTATTCTTAAACAATTTAAAACTAAAACATTTAAGTTCGTTAATTTTAATAATTCAGAATCCGAAATAGATTTCATATCAGTTATATAAGCGAAATCTTCTAATCTAAATCCAAAGACTTGTAACTTATTATGTTTGACACATATAGGAGTAATGTTTAATCCTTTGACATTAAAAACATTATTATCTATTTCAATAGGATTTATGACCGGAACACCAGGATAATTATTATTATTGTTAAAAATATAATTATAACGGCTTTTTAAATTCAATAACACCCTGTTATGCGCATAAATATCAATATCTCCATGATTAAAATAAAATGGCCTTAAATCATCAATTCCTGAAACGTGATCACTATGTTCGTGTGTAAAAAAAACACCATCAAGCTTATTACAATTTGCTCGAAGCATTTGATATCTGAAATCTGGGCCACAATCAACAACAAAGTTAAAAGATTTCCATTTTATCAATATAGAAGATCTTAATCTTTTATCTTTTTGGTCAATGCTTTTACAAACAGGGTGGTTACTTCCAACCACTGGTATTCCTTGTGAGGTCCCTGTTCCTAAAAAGGTAATTTCTAACATAGTTAAATTATTAATATAAAAATAGAATATTTTTCTTTGACCAAATCAATTTTTAATACATTTGTATTGCATAATTTATATGTTATTAAATATAGCTATGGATATAATTCACAATGGCGATTCAAAAGTAAAAACTGTTCCAACTACAAAACAGAAGGCTTTAAAAATCAATTTAAACGACAATATTTACGGAACTTTTGCTGAAATTGGAGCAGGTCAAGAAACTGTCAGGCAATTTTTTAGAGCTGGAGGTGCCTCAAGTACAATTGCAAAATCTATTTCAGCATATGACAAAGATTTTAGTGATGCAATTTATGGTATTGAAGATGATAAACGATATGTTACTGAAAATAGGTTGAGAAAAATGCTTGATTGGGAAACTAGTTTAATTAAAGAAAGACTAACTAGAGATAAACATCCCGAAAAATTATTTTTTTCTTACGCAAACACTGTTGCAACAATAGATTTTGCCAAAAAATTTAAAGGTCATGGTTGGGTTGGTCTTAGATTTCAAATTGAACCAAATGGTGATTATAATGAAATAATTCTTCACATTAGATTTAAAGAAAATGATGCTAGACTTCAACAAGAAACACTTGGAGTTTTAGGTACAAATCTTATTTACAGTGCTTTTTACAAGTACAATCAACCAAAAAAAATATTAAAATATCTGTACGATAATCTTAACAAAGATCAGTTAGAAATTGATACTATAAATTTTTCTGGGCCAGTGTTCAAAGAGGTTGATAATAGATTGGTCAGTTTACAACTTGTTAAAGGTGGAATGACTGATGCGGTAATGTTTTCACCAGAGGGTAAAAATGTTTTACCTGCGAAGATATTATACAAAAAAAATATTCTTGCCCTGAGGGGAAGTTTTAGACCAGTGACTAAGGTCAATGTAGAAATGTATCAAAACTCTATAAAGCTATTTTTAAAGCAAAAAAATGTTGAATTAGAAAAAACACAAGTTGTTTTTGAAATTACATTATCAAATTTAAAATCTGATGGTGAAATTGATGAGCAGGATTTTTTAGATAGAGCTAAACTTTTATGTTCTTTAGGACAAACTGTATTAATTTCTGATTTTAAAGAATATTATAAACTTGTTGAATATTTCTCATTATATACAAAGAAAAAAATAGGTATTACAATGGGTATTAATAATTTAATAGAAATTTTTAATCCTAAGTATTATACACAACTAAGTGGAGGTATTCTTGAAGCTTTTGGTAAATTGTTTTTTAAAAATGTGAAAGTTTTTGCATATCCAATGCTTGATGAAAACGGACAAATAGTCAATAGTGATAATTTGAAGGTCCATCCAAGAATGAAAGAATTATATAAATTTTTTAAATATAATGGTAAAGTTGAAGATGTTGTAGACTATGATATTAATCATTTAAAAATATTTTCAAGAGAAGTTTTGAAATTAATAAATAGTGGAGACCCAAAATGGGAAGATATGCTTCCTAATGGTGTCAGTAAGCTAATTAAAGAGCAGAAATTATTTGGCTATAAATAAATCTTTATTAACTAAGGATTTGATTTGTGTGATCCTTAGTTTTTACTTTATCAATAACTCTAGTAATAATACCTTTTTCATCTGTAATAAAGGTAGTTCTTAATATACCTTCATACTCTCTACCCATAAATTTTTTCAACCCCCAAACACCAAAAGATTTTATTATATCCTTATTAACATCAGCAAGTAGTGGGTAAGGAAATCCTCCAAATTTATTTGAAAATGATGATTGTGACTTTACTTTATCAGCACTGACTCCATATATTGAATACCCATTTTTCTTTAGCTTAGAAAAATTTTCAGATAAATTGCATGCTTGAGCTGTACACCCAGGAGTATTTGCTTTTGGATAGAAAAAAATAACACATTTATTAGATAATAAATCTTGTGATTTAACAATATTTCCTTTGTCATCAAGGCACTCGAAATCAGGTATCTTATCCCCTACTTTTAATAATCCCATAATTAGTATATTTGAATTTTAGGTAAATATACTATAAATGAATAAAAAAGAAAGAATAAGGTTTATTATTGAAGAGTTGGAAAAAAAATACCCAAAGGTTCCTATTCCTTTAGATCACAAAGATCCATACACTTTATTAATTGCGGTTCTTTTATCCGCACAATGTACTGACGTTAGAGTGAATAAAATAACACCAATTTTATTTAAAAAAGCAGATAACCCTTATGACATGGTCAAAATGAGTATTGAAGAGATAAAAGATATTATAAGACCATGTGGATTATCTCCAATGAAAAGTAAAGGAATTTATGGACTTTCTAAAATTTTAATAGACAAATACAAAGGCAAGGTTCCTGCAGATTTTGAACTACTTGAGCAATTACCTGCGGTTGGTCATAAAACTGCTAGTGTTGTAATGTCTCAAGCCTTTAATATACCTGCATTTCCAGTAGATACTCATATTCATAGACTTTTATATCGTTGGAAAATTTCTACCGGTAAAAACGTAAAAAAAACTGAGGAAGATGCGAAGAAAGTTTTTCCAATTGAATTATGGAACAAATTACATTTACAAATTATTTGGTATGGAAGAGAATATTCCCCAGCAAGAGGATGGGATATAAATAAAGACATAATAACAAAGACAATAGGAAGAAAAAAACTTATTAATAAATTAATCAGAAATTAATTTAAATTGATTTCTAATTTTTTAGAGTTAAGTTCAATTATACTTAATGATTTAGAATAATTAATTAAAAAATTAATAGTTTCAGATTTTGGTTGTAATGAAGAATTAAAAAACTTTTTCTCAGAGTAATTTTTTTGCATATTGTTTTTTCTTAATAACGAAGAATAAAACAAATTATTGCTATTTAGTAAGAGATATGTTCTTTTTTGAAATAATACTCCTAAGATTAATAAGTGCATACCTCATTCTTCCAAGAGATGTGTTAATACTTACACCTGTCTTATAAGAAATTTCTTTAAAGCTTAAGTCGTTATAAAATCTATAAATAAGAACTTCTTTTTGATCATTTGGAAGTAATTCTATAAGATCTCTAACGTCATTATCAATTTGGTTTTTTATTAATGTATCTTCTGCTCCTAGTGTGTTATCCCTTAAAACCGAAAATATATCAAAATTCTCAGAACTTTGAAATTTCTGTAACCTTTTATTTTTTCTAAAATGATCAATAACTAAATTGTGTGCAATTCTCATTACCCAGGATACAAATTTTCCCTCTTCATTGTAATTCCCCAATTTTAATGTTCTTATCACTTTAATAAAAGTATCTTGAAAAACATCTTCTGTTAAATCTCTATCTTGAATCTTAGAATAAATAAAATTGTAAAGCTTTTGTTTATGTCTTTTAATTAAAATCTCAAGACAAAACTCATTTCCTTTAATATAATCACTTATTAACTGTGAATCTGAAAGTTTATTATTAATCATAACATTACATTTAGTCGCAAATAAATTGCGAATTATTTAAATAAAATTTAAAAAAGTAATGTTATTCTATAGGCAGTATATTGTTAATTATTATATTCAAATATAGGCTTATTGGTTTAAATTCCAAAAAATCTAATAAAAAAGTAGTCATTACCTTCAGATAAATCTAATTAATATTATATTTACTTTTTTATATATTTTTATATAATCGTGAAGAAAAATAGGAATAAAAATATTTATATTAAGGGTGCAAAACTTCATAATTTAAAAAATATTGATGTCGAAATTCCTAGAAATAAATTAACTGTAATTACTGGACTCTCCGGCTCTGGAAAGTCATCTTTAGCATTTGATACCTTATACGCAGAGGGACAAAGAAAATATGTAGAAAGCTTATCTAGTTATGCCAGGCAATTCTTAGGAAAATTAGATAAACCCAAAGTAGATTATATTTCAGGAATATCACCTGCAATAGCTATTGAACAAAAAGTAAACACTACAAATCCAAGGTCAACTGTTGGAACAAGTACTGAGATTTATGACTATTTAAAACTTTTGTATGCTAGGATTGGAGTAACATACTCTCCTATTTCAAATAATAAAGTAAAAAAAGACACTGTTACAGACATTTTATCTTTCATAAAAAAACTTAATATTAATCAGAAATTACTTTTATTATCTCCAATTAAATGTAAAAACAAAAGTGATTTTGATGAAAAATTAGATTTACTAAAAAATCAAGGATACAGCCGTATAAAATATAATAACGTAGTTGATAAAATTGACAGTTTTAATTACATCGATTTTAATGAATTTTATCTTGTTGTTGATAGAATAATAACTGTAAATGATGAGTCCTTTTACAATAGGCTTGCTGATGCTATTGAAGTCTCAATTTTTGAGGGTAACGGTGTTTGTATTATTGAAGATTTAGATAATAATAAGTTACATGAATTTAACACTAGATTTGAATTAGATGGTCAAGTTTTCTTAGAACCTTCAACCAATCTTTTTAGCTTTAACAATCCTTATGGAGCTTGCCCTAAATGTGAAGGATATGGAGATATAGTTGGAATTGACAAAAACCTTGTCATCAAAAACAAAGAACTTTCTGTATACGAAGATGCTATTCTTCCATGGAAAGGACAAAAATTAAGTAAGTATAAAAATGATTTTATCAAACAAAGTCATAAGTTTAACTTCCCAATTCATAAACCTTATCATGAACTTTCTGAAAATCAAAAGAACTTACTATTTGATGGAAATGAGTACTTCAAAGGTATAAATGCATTTTTTAATAAAATTGAATCAAAATCATATAAAATTCAAAACAGGGTTCTCTTGTCGAGATATCGTGGAAAAACACTCTGCACCCAATGTAAAGGCAATAGATTAAGAGAGGAATCTAATTTTGTAAAAGTTAATAATAAATCAATTTCTGAGTTAATTAATCTATCCATAAAAGAATTGTTGTTGTTTTTTAATAAAATAAAATTAACAGATTCTGAAAAACAAATATCAAAGAGAATACTTATAGAAATTAAAGCTAGATTAGGTCATCTTTCAAATGTTGGTTTAGATTATTTAACCTTAAATAGAAAATCAAAAAGTTTATCTGGCGGTGAGAGTCAAAGAATTAATATAGCAACATCTCTAGGTAGTAGTTTAGTAGGTTCACTATATATATTAGATGAACCAAGTATTGGATTACATTCTAATGATACAATTAGATTAATAAAAGTTTTAAAATCTTTGAGAGACCTAGGAAATACAGTGATAGTTGTTGAACATGATCATGATATAATGAAACAGGCTGATCATATAATAGATATTGGTCCAAAAGCAGGATCAGAGGGTGGTGAATTAGTTGCTTTTGGAAATTATACTAAATTCTTAAAACAAGATTCAATAACAGCTAAATATTTAAATAGAAAAATAGAAATTTCTGTACCAAAATTTAGAAGAAACAGTAAAGATTTTATAAAAATTATTGGAGCACGTGAAAATAATTTAAAAAATATAAATGTAAATATACCTTTAGGTGTAATTACAACTATTACAGGTGTATCAGGTTGTGGTAAAAGCTCATTAGTAAAAAACATATTATACCCCGCGCTACAGAATGAGTTAGGGATATTTGAAAATAAGCCAGGTGAATTCACGAAAATTGATGGGGATTTAGTAAAAATAGATTTTGTTGAATTTATTAATCAAAATCCAATCGGAAGATCATCAAGATCAAATCCAGTAACTTACATTAAAGCTTATGATGATATTAGAAATCTTTTTTCAAATCATAATCTAAGCAGACAAAGGATGTACAAACCAAAACATTTTTCTTTTAATGTTGATGGAGGAAGATGTGATAAATGTAAGGGAGATGGAGAAATAACAATTGAAATGCAATTCATGGCGGACGTACATTTGGTATGTGATCAATGTAAAGGAAGTAGATTTAAAAAAGAGATTTTAGATGTTAAATATTCAAATAAAAATATATTTGATATTTTAAATATGACCATTAATGAAGCGCTAAGTTTTTTTGAGTCAAATGAAGAAATAAAAATATATAAAAAATTACTATCCCTTAAGGAAGTAGGTTTAGGATATGTTAAGTTAGGACAAAGCTCCTCCACCCTCTCTGGTGGTGAAGCTCAAAGAATTAAATTAGCTTATTTTTTAGGTAAGGCAAATAGTAATAAAAAAGGTGTTTTTATATTTGATGAACCAACTACTGGGTTACACACAGATGATATAAAAAAACTACTTACTTCATTTAATGCATTAATAGATATTGGAAATACTATAGTTATTGTTGAGCATAATTTAGAATTAATTAAATGTTCTGACTATATTATTGATTTAGGTCCAGTTGGTGGAAAAAAGGGTGGATACATAATAGCTGAGGGAAGCCCAGAAGATTTAATCAAAAATAACAAATCACTTACTGCTAAATATTTAAAAGAATATTTAAAATAGCTGACTTTGGCACACTCTTTGCAAATAATAAAATAGTTAGTTTAATTTATTAGATAGTTAGTTAGAAACCTTGCAAAATCACTTCTTTGTGTTTGCAAGGTTTTTTAATTTAAAAATGTATTTAGTGTATATGTTATTAATATCAACGGATATTTTAAAATAAATAACCATAAATACATAAGCTATAATCACAAAAAAAGTTTGAATAAATATATTTGTGTATAGAGAAAAATCTAAATTAAAATAAAAAGAAATTATAAAACCTAAAAGAATGATAATCGCAATTTTGTAGGAGTTTTTAGTTAGTGGATGCAAATTGAATTTTAAATAAACTAAATATATTTTTATGGAATTATATAAACAAATAGCTATAAATGAAGAAATAGCAGCTCCTTCCATTCCGTACAATGGGATTAATAAATAATTTAAATAAATTGTTGCAATTGTTAATAAAACACCTATAAAGACTATTTTATCATAGAAAATGCTGTTGAATATTATTCCATCAACATTTCCTAAAAAAGCATTATAAATCTTAGTAAATGAAATAATTAATACAACATAGTAACCTTGTTTGTAATTTTCAGGAATAAAAGCATAAATATCATTTAAATTATAAACAATTAAAAGAAAAACAAAACCACAAACAATTAATAGATTTAAACTAGATTTTTTATACAATACATTTAATTCAGTAAACTTTTTTTCGTTCAATAGCTTAGCACTTAAAGGATTTGCAATTTGAAATAACGATCTTCTTGGAACAGTGATTAAAGTTGATATATATATCGCAACAGAATAATAGGCAACTTTTGAAATATCTAAATATTGAGCTATCATAAATTTATCTATTTCTAAAACAATATTTGCAACTGCTCCGGCAAGACATATAATGATCAAATATTTAAAAATTACAAATGAATTTTTAGGCATAGTTATCTTAAAAACAAAAGAATTATATCTTAATGCATATATCATCATAATCAAAGTTCTCAACACATAAATAGATAAAACACTTAAAATAAATTCTTGTTCATTAATTAATTCAAAATATATAAATATGAGTAAAATAGAAATTAAAACTCTATGGAATATTTCTTTTAAAAAATTACCAAATACTGAGATTAATTTAATTTTGACTAAAGAATAAAAGACCTCAAAATATGCAAAACTGATCGCCGTGACTATTATTACCCAAATATTAGTTTCATTTAAATATTGATTTTTAGGTAATATTAATTTAATAAAATCCATTGAAGTTATACCTATAGCAGTTAAAAGTATAACACTTAATAATGGGACAATCAACATAATACTTATGAAAGAATCTTTATCAGTTTTATTAGTATACGAAGAATAAAATTTTATGATACCATTGTGAGTTCCTAAAGAAATAAATGGGAGCATTATAGTTGCAGTTGAAATAATAAAAGCAAGTAATCCATGATATTCATCTGACAAAAAATAGGTATATAAAAACAAGACATTAAACGCACCTAAGACAAATCCAAGATATGTTGTAATTGTATTATTAATAGATTGATTGATTACTATTCCCATTATAGATTTTTTATAATATTTGAGATAGACTTAGTTAACTCAATTCTATTATATTTATTAATGTTTTTTGGCAAAATACTAATTCCATCATTTAAAAATTTTTCAAAATAATTTAAAATACAATCATAAAGCTCAAGTTCTTGATCATATTTGAAATTAGAACCAACATTAGTATCTTTTATAATATTATCAACATCATCGTTATTTGATATTGAAATAATTGGTCTATTAGAATTTAAATATTCAAATAGTTTAGCTGGGATAATATAATTGGATTCTAATTTATTTGTTTGAATTAATAACAGTATCTGGGAATTTTTTAAATATTTACTAGTTTGACCATATGCTACATGGCCTATATATTCAACATAAGTTTCCAATGAATATTTTTTAATTGATTCTTTAACTTCAAAACTAACATTTCCAACTAAATTTAACTTAAGATAATTTTTTAAAATTTTCTCTTCTTTTATTAAGTTATTTAAGACTTTCCATAATATTTCAGGATTTCTATCTGATAACATTGAACCTATATGTGAAATTGAAAATTTATCATCTAAAATAGAATCATCATTATTAATGTAGTCAAAACCATTTGTTATAGTTGATATTGGACTATTAGTTAATTTACTATACTCCTTATTTAAACGGTTAGAGGTTACTATTATATGATCAGCTTCATTGAGAACACTTTTTTCTAAATATTTATGTTTATTTAAAGTTGATTTGGTGAAAAAAAACTTTTTATTGTACCAGATATTTGTCCAAGGATCTCTAAAATCAGCTAACCATTTAACATTAGTTAATGATTTTAATTTTTTTCCAAGAAGATGCATACTGTGTGGTGGACCAGTAGTAATTATTGTATCAATTTCATTTGAAGTTATGTAATTCTTTAGAAATTTAACAGAACCATTAGCCCAAAATAATTTTGGGTCAGGTATAAAAAAATTACCTCTAAGAAAAAGTAATATTTTATCAATTATAGTGAGTCTCTCTTTGGTAGGAATTAGCCCCCTACTATAATTAGCGTAATATTTTGGTAAAAACAATTTCAAAAATTTATCATATAAAAAAATTGGTTTTTTTATTATATCTATATTTTTTGGAATATCTGTAATTAACGAATCATCTGATTGGATAATATTTGAAATTTGTGGGGTATACACATAAGGTTGGATATCAAATTGATTGAAATACTTTATAAATTTTAACCATCTTTGAACACCAGGTCCTGAATATGGCGGCCAATAATAAGTTATAATTAATACTTTATTTTTCAATTTATTAAGCTTTTTTTATTGTTATATAATAATGATGAAATCATTAAAAGCAATAATAACAGAGAACTTCCTAAACTAACATAAGAAGAATTTTTGACAACATCTGGGGTGAAGTAACATTCTATTGTATTATTTCCTTTATTTAAATACAATCCTCTTAAAGCCACATTTACATTGTCAAAGTTAGTTTCTATTCCGTTGACATAAACTTTCCAACCTTTTGGGTAAAATATTTCTGAAAAAACAGCATAACCATTCTCACTATTTGAAGCAGTATACTTTAAATAATTAGATTTAAATTCTACTAAATTTATATTTGAATTGTTAGGGATTGTAAATTTTTGACTTTTAATATTAGTTGATACAACACTCTTTGATAAATTTAAAGAGTCAAGAGATAATATAGCTTCATTTTGAGAATCTACTTTGTGAATGTTTTCTACAAACCAAGCATTTCCTTGTGCATCTTCATTAATATAAGCCTCAAATTCATTTTTGTCATTTTTACTTATAAAATATTTAACATTAAGCATATTTAAAACTGGCATATGATTATTGGAGATGTAAAATTTTAAAAGTGCATCATAGTTAGAAAGTTTCGCAGCATGATACCCTAAAACTGAATTATGAAAGTAAGAGGCTTTTGTTGAATTACTAGTCAAATCAAGGACTCTAAATTTAGATTTATCGTTTAATATGGAAATATCGGCTTTGTTAGCATCATATGGAACATCAACCTTTTTAGAATTAACAAAATCATCAGAATTTACATAATTATAATTGAAGCTAATTAAATCATATGATCCTATAATTATAAAAAGAATAATTAAAGAATTAGATGAGATATTTTTTTTTCGATAAAAGCTCAGGATTAAAAAGGATAGAATTACATAAATTAAAGTTCTGAATAAATCTGATTTAAACAATATCATTCTATCTAATTTTAATGCATCTAAATATCCAGGACCATATGCATTTACATATAGTGAATCGTTAATACCTCTAAAATCAAATAGGTCAATTGATAAGTATAAAACTACAATTAAAACAACAAATACAGTTGTAGTCTTATTTAAAGCATTTTTAACCTCATTAACAGCTTTATTTTTATTAATTATTGTATGTAGAGAGTATACAGCTAAAACTGGTATACAAAGCTCTAAAATAACTTGTATCGAACTAACGGCTCTAAACTTATTATAATAAGGGAAAAAATCTATAAATAAATCTGTTAGTAAAGAAAAATTTTTACCATAAGATAATAACAGAGAAATTATAATTGAAGTTAGTAACCAATACTTGTTTTTATTAGAAACTAAAAATATAGATAAGACAAATAAAAAGAAAACTCCAATTCCGATGTAAGCAGGAGCCTCAAC
>JABHBC010000011.1 GCA_018674025.1 Flavobacteriaceae bacterium | reverse complement strand
GATATTATAGCTAGATTTCAAGGAGGACCAAATGCTGGACATACACTTGTTTTCAATGGACGTAAACACGTCTTACATACTATCCCTTCTGGTATTTTTCATGAAGATAAAATAAATTTAGTTGGAAACGGAGTGGTAATTGATCCTGTGATTTTCAAAAAAGAGCTTGACAAACTAAAAGAGGTTGATGTTGATTATAAAAAATCAATGCTTATTTCTAGAAAAGCACACTTAATATTACCTACTCATAGAATAATTGACGCTGCTAGTGAAAAAGCCAAAGGCAAAAAAAAGATAGGATCTACTTTAAAAGGTATAGGTCCTACTTACATGGACAAAACAGGTAGAAATGGAATTAGAGTCGGCGATTTAGAATCAAAAGATTGGTTGATAAAATACAGGAACTTAGCCAATAAGCATCAAAAGATGGTTGATTTTTATGATGTAGAGATTGAATACGATCTTGATGAGCTTGAAAAGGAATTTTTTAATGCAATTGAAGTATTAAAAAGCTTAAAATTTACAGATTCCGAAGAGTATATATTTAAAGCCCAAAGAAACAGTAAATCAATTTTAGCAGAAGGAGCTCAAGGATCATTATTAGACATTGATTTTGGCACATATCCTTACGTAACTTCATCCAACACAACCGCTGCAGGTGCATGTACTGGTTTAGGAGTAGCTCCTAATGCAATAAAAAAAGTTTATGGAATATTTAAGGCGTATACAACTAGGGTTGGATCTGGACCATTCCCTACAGAGCTCTTTGACAGTGATGGAGAAACAATGGGTAGAGTTGGAAAAGAGTTTGGAGCAACAACAGGAAGGTCAAGAAGATGCGGTTGGCTAGATCTTGTAGCTCTTAAATATGCGTGTCAAATAAATGGAGTAACAGAATTAATGATGATGAAAGCTGATGTTTTGTCCGGATTTAAAACTATCAAAGTTTGTACATCTTATATGTATAAAGAACAAAACATAGAACATTTACCATACGATATACAGGAAAAAAATGTTAACCCAGTTTATAAAGAGTTTGAAGGTTGGGACGAAGATCTGACTCAAAAAGAAAGTTTTGATTATCTACCAAAAACATTGAAGGAATATATAAGTTTTATTGAAAAAGAATTAAATATCCCAATATCAATCGTTTCTGTTGGCCCTGATAGAAAACAAACAATATTTGTATAATTACATACAATATCAAATTGAAAAAAAAAGTTAACATATACTTATTTAGTTCATTACTTTTGATTTCATTTTCCAATATATTTTGCCAAGAAAACACACGTATCCAAATTGATAGTGCTGGTTTTTTTGAAAAAGATGACATAAAGTTTACTAACGCTACAATTTTAACTAGAAACAATAAAAATAAAGTTAAAATATCTCATGATGGAGTTGATATGTGGTGTAACCAGGCTTTTTTCTATGAAAAAAAAAATTATATCGAAGCATATGGAGATGTTATTTTAAGACAAGGCGATACAATTAATTTGAATTCTCAATATTTAGAATATGATGGAGACACAAAAATCGCATTTGCTAGCGGAAAAGTAAAACTAACAGAGCCTAATTCTATTTTATTAACTGATTCACTATATTTTAACAGAAACAAACAAGAAGCGTTTTACAATAATTACGGGCGAGTTATTAAAGAAAAACAAGACACTATTGATAGTAAGATTGGAAATTACTTACTCGAAAACAAAAAATATGAATTCAAAATCAATGTCGTACTAAAAAATCCTAAATATAAAATAAATACACCCAGATTAGATTTCTATACTGAAAATGGTCATGCTTATTTTTATGGACCAACACAGATAAAAAGTAAGGAGTCTAATATCTATTGTGAATTAGGATATTACAATACCAATAACGATACTGGATACTTTATCAAAGAATCAAAAGTTGATTTCAATAACACTACTATACTAGCCGATAGTATCTATTTTGATAGAAATCTAAATTTTGCATCTGCATCAAATAATATTAAAATTATTGATACTATAAATGAGAATATAACAAAAGGAAATTATGCGGAAATATTCAAGAATAAAGACTCGATGTTTATAACAAAACGTGCTATTATAGCATCAAAGCAAAATAATGATTCTTTATATATCCATAGTGATACAATTTTAATAACTGGAAATGAACAAAATAGGGTAATTAGAGCTTTTAAAAATGCCAAAATATTCAAACAAGATTTAAGTGGACGAGCTGATTCAATTCATTACGATAAATCTAAAGGATTGGCTCAGTTTATAAATATTAACAAACAATTAGATTTGTCATTCACAAATTCAAAGAAACCTATATTATTTAATTTCAATAATCAAATTACTGGTGATACTATAGTCTTGAAGTTCGAAAAAACCACTAATAAAATTGACTCTTTACTAGTTTTCAATAATGCATTTAT
>JABHBC010000115.1 GCA_018674025.1 Flavobacteriaceae bacterium | reverse complement strand
TTTCATATTTCTCTCAATATTAATTATTTAATAATGAAAGATATATTGAACTCAAAATAGTAAAATTAGCATTTATGAAATAGTAAAATTCATAATAAATCATTCAAATGCATGTAAAATCAGCAATTCGTTTTTTTTTATCGATGACGAAGTATAAAAGTATAAAATCATTTTGAAAATTAATTCATTGATTTGATGGTAGGTAATAAAAACCATTTCATCTGGATAATCTGTTCTTTGAATTTGAAGATTTAAAAGAGCATCTGTATTTATATAATCCCAGTAAGTTAATTGTTTGGAATGCAAGAAACCTTCTAAAAATAAATTAGTGTCTTGTGATAAGGCTTCGTGCTTTTCTTTAAGTTCAGAAATTACAGAATCTAGTTTTGATTTTTTAGCCATATTTAAAAATTTATTTCAAAGGGATGATTTAGTCCGCTAAATGCATCTAAATCTACTCTTATAGAACCAACAACTAAATCTGCTTTGATTCTTACAGGAATTTTGTTTTTGTCAGCGCTTATCCACAAAGTTAAACTTTCTTTTTCTTTAAATACTCTTCCTGACTGAACAAATGGCCTAAGTTTAATACATTTAATTTTGCCAAATTTAGTGTTTATAGTTTCTATGCCCAAGAACTTCATTTTAAATTCATAGTTTTCTGAGTCAAAAAACATATCCACAGATAAATCTTTGGCTTTTTTAATTTGATCTAAGCTATAGTTGTTTCTGATAAAGTAAAAAACAGAAAGCATGTCATGTACATTCTTGCTGGTACTAAACTCTTCAACTTTGTTTTTTTTTATATTATTTACAATAGCTTTATTAGTAATTTGGTCAAAATCAATAGTTAAATTTTTGGTATGACCACCTTCATTAATTTTTCTAACGAATTTTTTTGGTAGACTAGTTTTTTTTGAGAAATAGCTTTGATAATAATCCTCTACTTTAAAAAACCACTTTATAGGCCCTGTAGTTTTTCCAATTGCTTTGACATGATAAAATTCTTTGACTTTATCTTCTTTTAATTTTAGGGTTGCTTTTCCAGCTTTAATCCAACCACTGTATGAAAGCTTAAAACTTAACCATTCACCACTCTTGTATGCTGATTGATCTTGCCCAAAACATAAATTCGAAATGAAGAAAATTAATATTATTGTTTTTTTCATGTTGAAGGATATAAGCTAAAAATAATAAACTTACTAAACTTTTAACTCATTATAATAATCAAAAACTAATTTTCCCTTAGAAGTGCCAATAGCATTTTGAAGCTCAACAATCGAAAGTTTAGAAATATTATTATTTGATTTAAAAGTTTTTAATAATTTAATTCTGGTTAAATCCCCTATCCCTTTGATATTGTCTAATTCATTTGTGAAAGTATTTTCACTTCGCTTATTTCTATGAAGCTTTAAACTAAATCTATGGGCCTCATTTCTTAACTTTTGTATTAAAATTAGACTTTCTGATTTTTTATCCAAAAATAAAGGGGTTGAATCATTAACAAAATAAATTTCTTCTAGCCTTTTCGCAATACCAATAATCGAAATTGTGTTTTCTAACTTTAGTTTAACTAAACTCTTTAAAGCTGCTGAGAGTTGTCCTTTACCTCCATCTATAATTATTAGCTGTGGCAAACTTTTATTCTCCTTTAATAACCTACTATACCTTCTAAATACCACCTCTTCCATCGATGCATAATCATCTGGTCCATCCACTGTTTTAATATTAAAGTGTCTATAATCTTTTTTACTTGGCTTTGCATTTTTAAAAACTACACAAGCAGAAGTGGGGTTTGTTCCTTGGGTGTTTGAATTATCAAAACATTCTATGTGAATCGGAATCTTATCCAAATTTAGATCCTCTTTTAGACGTTTTAAAATTCTGTTTTGATGTCTTTCTGGGTCAACAATCTTAATTTGTTTTAACCTTTCAAACTTAAAGTGTATTGCATTTTTAAGCGATAGATCTAAAATTTTTCTTTTGTCTCCAATTTTAGGAACTTCTATTTTAATTTTTTCTCCAAGGTCCAATGGAATTATAGAGTATACAATTGGTGAATCAGATTTAAACTTTAACCTTATTTCAATTGCAGCTAATTCCAGAATTTTCTTTATTCCTTCATCAATTTTGGATTTAATCTCAAGATTAAAAGATCTAACTATTGATCCAAGAGAAATTTGTAGAAAATTAACATAAACAAAATTTTCATCCTTAACATAAGAAAAGACATCAACATTAGATATTTTAGGGCTTACTACGGTTGATTTATATTGATAATTTTCTAATGCTTTGATTTTTCCTTTAATTAAATTGGCTTCTTCAAATTTTAAATTATTTGATAGTTCCTTCATTTCACTTTTAAAGGAATAAAGCGAGTTTTTAAAGTTTCCCTTTAAGATCTCTTTAATTTCTAAAATATTTTTATTATAATTTTCTTCTTCCTCAAAACCCTCACAAGGACCATGGCAATTTCCAATATGATATTCTAAACAAACTTTATATTTTTTATCTTCAATTTTTGTCTCATTAAGATCATATGAACATGTTCTTAATTTATACAAACTAGAAATTATGTTCAAAATTGTTTTAACAACTCTTAAACTTGTGTATGGTCCGTAATAGTCGGATCCGTCTTTTATCATTTTTCTTGTATAAAAAACCCTAGGAAATCTTTCATTTTTTATACATATCCATGGATAGGACTTGTCATCTTTTAAAAGGATATTGTATTTAGGTTGGAATTTTTTAATTAGGCTATTTTCTAGAAGCAATGCATCAGACTCTGTTTTTACAACGACATGTTTAATGTTGTGAATATTTTTTACAAGAGAATTAGTTTTTCCGTCTTTGTGGTTTTGTTTGAAATAAGAGCTAACTCTATTTTTTAAACTTTTAGCTTTTCCAACGTATATAATGACTTCAACTGAATTTAAAAACTGATAAACACCTGGGCTATTAGGAAGATGTTTAATTGTATTGTTTAATTCAATTGTTGTCATTTTCCAAAGGTAAATTATTTAACAATGTTTTAAAAATTGTTTATCTTAAGAGAATGAGAACAAAAAAATCGTTTTTATTTATCTTTCTTTCTGGTCTTGCCCATATATTTTCATTTAAAGGATATTCACGTAGAAAAAGGAATAATTTTAAAAGAAATATTCGATAGTATTGGTAACTTAATAACTGATCAAGCTATTTATGACCTAATTTTTGGGTAGAAATTACTTTTGCATATTTTTAGCTTCAATGCTTAAGGTTGCATGTGGAACTAATTCTAATCTTTTTTTATTGATTAGTTTTCCAGTAACCCTGCATATTCCATAGGTCTTGTTTTCAATTCTTATAAGAGCTGTTTTTAAATCTCTTATAAATTTTTCCTGGCGAATAGCTAATTGAGAATTAGATTCTTTACTCATAACAGCACTACCTTCATCAAAGGCTTTAAAGGTTGGGGAAGTGTCTTCTGTTCCATTGTTATGGTCATTTAGATAAGCGCTTTTTATTAACTCTAAATCGTGATTAGCTTTATTAATTTTTTCTGTAATTAATTTTTTAAATGTTGCTAAATCCTTATCAGAATATTTGTATTTAGTTTCTGCAGACATATCTTTTAAATTTTATTTATACTTATTTTAGTTTTCACGTCATCGAAAGATATTTCATCTCCATCATTTAAATCTTTCACAATTTTTAAATCCTCCGCTAAAGTTTCAGATTTTATATAATTTACATTATTATCAATTGCATCTACAATATTAGAGTCGTGTTTAATATAAACATTTATTCTATCGGTAACTTCAAAACCTGAGTTCTTTCTCATGGTTTGTATTTTACTCACAAACTCTCTTGAGATTCCTTCATCTTTTAAATTTTTATCAATCACAATATCCAAAGCAACCGTAAGTGTTCC
>JABHBC010000114.1 GCA_018674025.1 Flavobacteriaceae bacterium | reverse complement strand
TGCTAATTGAGAACCTCCGTTAAAACCAAACCAACCTAGCCATAGTATAAAAACTCCAAGAGTAGCTAGAATTTGATTGTGGCCAGGGAAAGGGATTACTTTACCGTGAACAAATTTTCCAATTCTTGGGCCAACCATATAAGCACCAACAAGTGCAGCCCATCCGCCAACAGAATGAACTATTGAAGATCCAGCAAAATCAATAAATTCAGTAGGCATAAATGAAGCAGTATTTAAAAATCCGTTATTCCATTCCCATCCACCTGCAATAGGATATATTAATGCAGTCATTACAACTGTAAAGATTGCATATGTTGAATACTTAGTTCTACCTGCAATTGCACCAGAAACAATAGTTGCAGCAGTAGCAGCGAACATTGTCTGAAAAAATAAATCAGCCCCTTCTCCTTGCATTATACCACTCCAAAAAAAGTATCCATTTTCTGAATTACCATACATTAAAGAATATCCAACAAACCAGTAAGTTAAAGATCCAACAGTGATATCTAATAAATTTTTCATTGCTATATTAACAGCGTTTTTTGATCTTGTCATTCCTGACTCAACTAAGGTAAATCCTGCTTGCATGAAGAAAACTAAAATACCAGCAATTAGCATCCAAAGCATCCCCATATCAACATATAAATCACTTTTAATGGACTCTACAATTGCAGAATAGTCCTCAATCGAAATTGAATCGGAAATTTCACCCAAATAAGATTCTTGAATTAGTGTTATAAATAAGTTTAATAAATCATACATAATTTTATTTTTAACAGAAAGTATATTTTAGTTTATGCCGCCTAATTTAATTCAAAAAGGAATAAAAATATCAAGAAAATTGGGTTAAATATTATTTTTATAAATATGATAATTTTAAATATTTGAAATTAAAGAAACAGAAAAAAAAGGGATTTAAATTAAATATATGATAATTTATAATTTAATTAAATTGTACTATTTATGTAAATTGTATAATTTTTTAATAAAATATTTATGAATACTATATTTAAAATGATTACTCGTTAAATATTTTTATCTTTTGAAGATCATTTTAAATAAACTAAATTGATATATTAAAAGGAAAAGTAAACTTATAATAATATAATTCTAACTATCTAATAAGAAATTTTTAAAAGCTAAGAATCCGTCAATTTCAACAGATTTTTTTTTCTTATTAATTACAGAGCTAATTTGATCAGGCACTACTAAATTATCAGTGTATAAATTTATAACCTCAGAAAATTTAGCTGGATGTGCTGTTTCTAATATTATACATTTATAATTTGGATTCGATTCAATGAAATCTTTAACTCCGAGAAAACCAACTGCACCATGTGGATCTGGAATATAATTAAACTTATTAATTAGTTCTTTTATTCCTTCAACTGTTTCGTCGTCAGTAAAACTGCAAGTATGCAAGTTATTTTTAATTAAATTAAAATCATTTTTATATATATTAATTATTCTTACAAAATTACTTGGATCACCTACATCCATGGCGTTTGAAATTGTCTGAATTGAAGGCTTCGCATCGTATATTTTTGTTTTTAAATATCTATTAACCACATCATTAATATTATTTGAGGCAATGAATTTATTAATCGGAAGACCCATCTCTTTTGCCATCATTCCAGCGCATATATTACCAAAATTTCCACTTGGGACTGAAAATGCTATTTTATCGGAGTGTGATAGTTTAAAATCTCTATAACTAAAAAAGAAATAAAACATCTGAGGAAGCCATCTAGCTATATTTATAGAATTTGCAGATGTTAAATTAATATTATTTGATAAATCCTCGTCTAAGAATGCTTTTTTAACCATTGCTTGACAATCATCAAAAGTTCCATCTACTTCTAAAGCAGTAATATTTTCTCCTAATGTTGTTAATTGTTTTTCTTGAACATTAGACACTTTTCCTTTAGGGTATAGTATTACTACTTTAATTCCCTTTACTTTATAAAAACCACTAGCAACAGCCCCTCCAGTATCCCCAGATGTAGCTACCAGCACAGTTACTGATTTCTTTTCATCTTGATTTTTCAAAAAATACGCTAAGCATCTAGCCATAAACCTAGCACCAACATCCTTAAAAGCCATAGTGGGACCATGAAAAAGTTCAAGAAATGAAATTTGATCATTTAATTTTGTCAGAGGAAAATCAAATGAAAGAACATCAGTAATTATTTTACGTAAATCTGATTCAGGTATCTCACTTCCAATAAATTGATGAATACACTCGTATGCAATTTCTTCATTTGAGTAATTATTTATATTAGCAATAAAACTTTCTGATAGTTTATTTATTTTTTCAGGAAAGTACAACCCTTTATCTGGTGCTAATCCTTTAATTAAAGCTTCTTTAAAGGTAACATTTGAAGATTTTTTATTAAGACTGTAGTAATTCATATTTTTTTTATTTAAATCGTTGTAACCCCGTCAGAACTAATTTTAGATACATAGGTTGTGAAATCAATATTTGATTTTGAAAATATTGAATTAAATATTAATTCAATATTAATAGCCATCTGCTTTCCTTTTGCTAAAGCAAAAACTGAAGGTCCAGATCCAGAAATAGAACATCCGATAGCACCAGCTGCTATAGACTTAGATTTTAATTCATCAAAATATGGAATTAACTTGCTCCTATGTTTTTCAACAAGATGATCTTTCAATGATTTTTTCAACAATTCATAATCGCTAGTATGCAAAGCGTGAACCAGTCCACCTAAATCAGATATCTGTTTTGTGGCGTCCGAAAGTGAAACCATCTTTGGAAGAATTCCTCTTGACTCAGAAGTTTTAATTTCAATTTGTGGATGAATTATTACAACGAATAAATCTTTAAGAGTTGGTAATTGTAAAACTTCAAGCGGATTTAAGCTCTTGACCATTGTAAAACCTCCAAATAGAGCTGGAGCAATATTATCAGCATGTTCTGAATTACTAGAAATAAGCTCTCCCTTCATAGCAAATTCAGTAAGTTGTAGTTTATTAAATGGTCTACCTAATAATTCGTTTATAGCATATACACTAGACGTAGCACTAGCCCCACTACTACCAATACCACTGCCTGGTTTAATTTTTTTATAAATCTCAATTTCAAAACCAAAGTCTGGTTTTGCAACATCTAATAGAGCCATTGCAGAAACAGATGCGACATTTTTATTAATATCAAAAGGTAAATCAAAACCTTCAATTTTTGTGATTACAATTCCCTTTTCTTTTGTTTTTCTAACTACCATTTCATCCCCCACACTTTCTAGAGGAAATCCTAAAATATCAAAGCCACAAGCAACATTTGAAACAGTTGCAGGTGAAAAAACTCTAATTTCGTCCATAAAATTTAAAAAAAAATTAAGATGTTAAATTAATACTAATTATAGTTTATTTTGGATTTAATTAACCACAATTTTAGCAAAATTAATTTGACCTTGTATCATGATTTTTATTAAGTATAAACCACGATTTAAATTTCCAATATTTAATTTATCATCACTTATTTCAGTTTGAATAATTTTCCTGCCATTAATATCAAATAACTCAATAACTTTTAATCCTTGTAAAGAAGATTTTATATAAATAAAATCTGTATTTGTTGGATTAGGAAATATTCTTAAAGACATATTATTTAATTCAACAGTAGATAATTGCTCATCAGTAGTCAATGTATTGTACCAAGAATTTCCTTCAGACCCTACATTTCTAACAGTCATTGTATTACTTGTTCTAGAAAGAATCTGATATGTCTGGTTATTTAATGCTGTATAAAACCCTAAATTACCATAACTATTAAAAGTAATTGTTTCCTCGCTATCATTATCATTGCTTGTATTATATTGATCAGTATGATTAGTTAAAGGATAGTTTAAATATTCGTTAAACTCATTATCAGCATCGTAAGATAAATTTCCGTTAGGATCAAAAGCAGCATCAATTTCAGGTTTTTTTCCAAATATCGTACCATCTGCTCCAGTGTTAACAGACAAAACTCCGTTTTCACTAAAGGTCCATGTATCATCGTAAAGACCCGTATTAGATTCACTTAATGCGCTTGCAGACCACCATTCAGCAGTAATTGCTCCACCAGGCCCAACACCTCTATAATTATCAACTTCAGCTTGAATTCTCCAGGATCCTGAGGATAAAAATTCTATCAATTCTTCATTTGAGTTATTACTTCCATTTTCAGATTCAAAATCCATCCAATTTAAATTAAAAGGAGATTGAATTACCGTCATTCTTAAAGTATATAAACCCTCTGGTAAATTTCTTGAAAATGATATTGTTTGCCAGTTTTGCCAACCACCTGTGTTAGGTGTTGATATCACTCCTATATTTTCTGTAGATGTATCATTAATTAATTCTAATTTTAATGATCCCGATCCTTGAGAAGCAACTCTAAAGCTAATTGTATAATCTCCTGAATCATTAATAGCTACAAGGTAATCTGCAAAATCTCCTTGATCTGTGTAGCCTATATTTAAGCCACCAAAAGTGTCACTTGTTTCTTCTGTCTCTAATCCTTCTTGATAATAGAAATCTTCAGCTTGTATCCTTCCTGGAATTAACAATCTTGTAGATAAATTATTTTCTACTGGATAATCTTGAAAACTATACAGGTATTGACCTGTTTCAGAAAGTAAACCATCTCCGTTGTAGCTTATTGTAATTTCGTCTTGAAATGACATATAATTTTCAGTAATAACATTTATAACCTGACTATTATTAGAGTCAATTTCTACTGCTGAAATATCTGTAGATTCATCATTTAATTTAAGATCAAATAAATCCATCTCTATGTTTTGACTTGCCAATGGATGTGTTAAAACTATTTTAATTGATTTTTCATCTTCCAAAGTATTTGCTAATAAAACTTCAAAATCGGGGTTTTCATCGTCAGATTCAAAAAATTCTAGCTTACTAAGGTTAAAAGACACATCCCCTTTGATTTTTAATTTTAGTTTTTGAACTCCTTCTGATAAATAGACATTTGTAGTTAGCCTATTTATGAAATTTGAGTAACCACCACTATTGTAAAGGTTTATGTAGTCTGTAATTTCTAAATTATCAGAGAATAACTTAATCTTTCCGCCATTTTGTTCAGAAGAATACCTAGTTATAATATCATAGAAACCAGATTGCTGTACATCAACAGTATATAATAACCATTCACCATCTTCAACCCATCCCACGTTATATCCGTTACTTTCACTGTCATTTGATTCTTGAATATCTACACCATCATTTCTGTAACTCCAGCCATTATTCCAAGTCGTATATTCATCAGTAGAAACTTGATATGTACCACTAATTACATCAGAATATGCATAGTCTTGTGTACCTAGATCGTAATCTGTTAAAAATATGACACCCGGAATTAAATTTTCAGAATAAGCAAGTGTTTCATTTGTATGTGGTTGCCTCATCATAGCATCAATTACATTGCTATTAAAATGAGTATTTTCAATACGAGAATCAGTACTAAATTGCATTAGTCCTTGCATAGCATTATCTATACTCGGCTGGTTTTGTCCATCAGCAAAATAGTTAATAATCGATTGGAAATTAGAGTTTGATGAAATTGATAAAGTGGAATTTATAGACTCTGTTTTTTTCCACGGCCACCATGCCCATCCTATATCATTATCTTCGAATAATCTAATTGCATCAGTAAACCATAAATTAGAGTTTTCTCCAGATTCCCCCATCCAAAGAGGAGTATTATATTGATTTCTAATATCTAGTACCCATTGAATAGACTCTGTGTTATTATAACTCCAGTATTTGTGAAAACTATAAGCCATATTATCATCCCATGGCGGTATTAGTCCAGTAAAATCATTGGCAAACCAATTTCCTTCAATAAATATAATATGATTCGTGTCATGTTCTCTAATTGCATTTGTAACCTGAATATAAAAACTTCTTAATTCAAAATTTGCTAAATCCCAATTAGTTTCATTTAATAAATCATATCCTCCAATCCACGGCTCATCCTTATATCGAATTGCTAATTGTTCCCAAAGAGCAATAGTCTTATTTTGATTTTCTACACTTTCCCATAAAGACGGAAATTCTGAATTATAATCTGAAATAGCCGCATCGTAGCCCTGTCCACCGGGAGCTGCGTGTAAGTCTAGAATTAAGTACAATTCGTTTTGTTCACACCAATCTAAAAGCTGATCAACAATTTCGAAACCTCTGTCAAGCCATGTATTTTCTCCTTCAACTGGTTCATTTTGTATTGAAAGTGTAAACAAGTCATAATGCATAGGTAAGCGAATGCTATTAAACCCCCAACTAGCTATTGAATCAACATCTTGCTCAGTAACAAAATTATCAAGCCATGATTCAAAAAATAATTCTGTATTTTCACTTCCAACAAGGTTATTTAACTTCTCCTTAAATTCATGTTGTGTATTTGCTCCAGATGAGTAATTAAACATATAAGGTTCCTGAAGCATCCAACCACCAAGACCAGCACTTCTAAGAATAACCTCATTGTTATTTTCATCAACAATATCCTTATTAAGAGTTCTTAAATTTTGGCCATATACAGTTGAAGAAATTAAAATTAAAAGAAACAGTGTAACCTTTCTCATTAATCTAGAGATTATCAAGTCCGTATAAAGTTATTTCAGAACCGTGGCAATAAGTATCACTACCATAGTTAGATGTAATTGAAATTTTTAAATAATTAAATTGATCTGAAATCCCTTCAAGCTCAAAATCATGTCCATTGGCAGCGGCATCCATTGCAGCACTAGGAATGTTTCCATCTGCATCTCTAGGATCACCAATATCATATTGCCCTAAAAGTGTCCATTCTTGACCATTGTTACTAGCGAATAAGTCAAAAGATTTCATATTTTCTTCTTGATAATAATATGCAGTTACAGGAGACGGTCCATTATACCAATAAGCTCGTTGCCAAACTTTCAGCCTATGAATTTTTATGGTTTTATTTAAATTAATAACAATATCAAGAGGCCAATTCAAAGTTCCACCATTTTGATCTCTCCAAATAATAAAATAACTATTATCAGCATCCGTTTCTGCAGTATCTACAACGTCGTCCCAGAAACTCACAGTTGAGCCTTCCCAAGCATTCCCATTGATTGATTGATTAGTTATTAAACTCCATGTTGATTT
>JABHBC010000113.1 GCA_018674025.1 Flavobacteriaceae bacterium | reverse complement strand
CTACTAAAATTAATAATAAGTACTTTAATACTTTAAAAAAAAAATTATGGCAAATCATAAGTCTTCTATTAAAAGAATAAGAAGTAATGAAGCAAAACGTCTTAGAAATAAGTATCAGCATAAAACTACAAGAAATGCTATAAAAAAGTTTTGTGAACTAACAGCAAAGAAAGAAGCTGTAAAAACTTTACCTTCAATTATATCAATGATTGATAAATTGGCTAAGAAAAACGTTATTCATGCTAACAAGGCTTCAAACTTAAAGTCGAATATGACCAAGCATATTGCGTCACTTTAATTCAAAAAATATATAAAAAAAAACCAACAAATAAAATTTGTTGGTTTTTTTTTGCTTTTAATTTGACTTAAAAAAAATCTCTATCCATTCATAGAAATAAGAAATTCGTCATTATTAAGAGTTTGTTTAAATCTATCATTAATAAATTCCATAGCTTCTACTGGATTCATATCCGCTAGATACTTTCTCATTACCCACATTCTTTGAATAGTTTTATCATCTAATAATAAATCATCTCTTCTTGTACTTGACGATGTCAAATCAATTGCTGGGAATATTCTTCTATTGGATATTTTTCTGTCTAATTGTAATTCCATGTTTCCAGTTCCCTTAAACTCTTCAAAAATTACCTCATCCATTTTTGATCCAGTTTCGGTTAATGCTGTTGCAATTATAGATAATGAACCACCATTTTCAATATTTCTAGCAGCTCCAAAGAATCTTTTCGGTTTATGCAATGCATTTGCATCTACACCACCACTTAATATTTTACCAGAGGCCGGTTGAACTGTATTGTATGCACGTGCTAGTCTTGTTATAGAATCTAAAAGAATTACTACATCATATCCACATTCAACTAACCTTTTTGCTTTTTCAAGAACAATATTTGCAATTTTAACGTGTTCATGTGCTTCTTTATCAAATGTTGAAGCAATTACTTCGCCCTTTACATTTCTTTGCATATCAGTAACTTCTTCTGGTCTTTCATCAATTAAAAGAATCATTTGATAAACTTCTGGATGATTGGCTGCAATAGCATTTGCAACATCTTTTAAAAGCATTGTTTTACCAGTTTTAGGTTGAGATACGATCATTCCTCTTTGACCTTTACCAATTGGTGAAAATAAATCCATAATTCTTGTAGAAATGGTATTACTTTTATCAGCAAGGTTGAACTTTTCTTGAGGAAATAATGGTGTTAAATGTTCAAACGAAACTCTGTCTCTAACAACCTGTGGATCTAATCCGTTTATTTTATTTACTTTGATTAATGGAAAATATTTTTCCCCTTCTTTAGGAGGTCTAACATTTCCAAGAACAGTATCTCCTTTTTTTAAACCAAATAATCTAATTTGTGATTGTGATACATATATGTCATCAGGAGATGATAAATAGTGATAATCTGACGATCTTAAGAATCCGTAACCATCTTGCATTAAATCTAAAACACCCTCACTTTCAATGATAGCATCAAATTCAAATTCAGGTTCGCGATATCTATTTCTGTTGTCTTTATTACCATTATCTCTATTATTGTGACGATTATTGTCGTGTTTATGAGGTCTAGGTCTAGGAGTGTGCTCTGAATTAGGTTTATTTCTAGGAGCATTTTTTTCAACTTTTTTAACCTCTTTAACATCAAGCGTTTCAGTTTTTTGATCTAACTTCTTTTGTGTACTCTCTTCAGTCTTAGAACTATTTTCTGGTTTTTTGGGTCCAGCAGGCTTTCTTAATTTAATTGGTTTCCTTCTTGCGGGTGGTCTTTTAGTTTCTTCAGTGGGATTATCCGCTTGATGATCTAGTATTTTATAAACTAAATCTAGTTTTTTAAGAGACTTAAATTTAGAGATACTTAATTTTTCAGCTATTTCCTGTAATTCAGGTAGCTTTAATTCTTTTAATTTTGAAATTTCAAACATTTTTTGTTTTTATGTTTATTATTAATATTTAATTGGGAAATATTTTTGAAGTATAATTTTTTTGAAGTGTAAATTTATTACTAGTAAGAGGTAAGCAATAACAATGCAATTATACAACTTATTTTTTAATATTGATTATTTTTAATCATAAACTACTATTTTTGCCTTTAATTTTATATTATTTTACTTATGATTCAAAGGATACAGTCATTATATTTATTTGTAGCTGGTTTATTTTACTTTCTTTATTGGTTTTTTGGTTTAGAATGGTATGAGAGGGGCTATCCAATTATAATCGAATTTTTCAGTTATATAAAATGGATTGATTTTATTTTAGTAATATTTTCTTTTATTCCTTTAATTATTTCTTTACTGTGTCTTTTGTCAATTTTATTATTTAAATCTAGACGTGCTCAAATTAAATTGTCATTGATAAATTTAAGATTAAGTATGATAATGTGCTTATTTACTGCCTTTTACTTTTATCATTCTCTTACAGCGTTAATTGAATTAATGCCTTCAGTATTTTTAGAATTTCTAATGTATGCAGCTATTTTGAATCCTTTTTTATGTACCTACTTAATTTTTAATGCAATAAAATCAATAAGAAAAGATGATGATTTAGTAAGTTCTATTGACAGAATTCGCTAATTATTTACCTCTTAAATTCTATTACTTCTAAGTTTTGAATTTTACTTTTTATTATTTCAAATCTAATCATAGTTCTTACATGGTGAAATCCATGTTTACCTATTGCTCCAGGGTTAATGTGTAAAAGATTTAATTTGTTGTCGTTAATAACTTTGAGTATATGTGAATGTCCACAAATGAAAATATCAGGTGGATCATTGTAGATTTCTTGTCTAATTCTTTGATTATATTTATTTGGATAACCTCCAATATGAGTTATCCATATTTTCATATCTTCAATTTTAAATCTTAAGTTTTCAGCATATTCAGCCCTAATTTTACTGTTGTCTATATTTCCATGAACGGCTCTTAAAGTAGTAACTTTTTTTAGTTCATCAACTACTTTTAATTCTCCTATATCGCCTGCATGCCATGTTTCATCTGATTCTTTTGCATATTGAATGATTCTATCATCTATATACCCATGAGTATCTGAAATTAAAAGAATCTTTTTCATTTTTATTTTATCAAGTTAATCTCTCTATATTTGTTTGATAACAAAAATATTAATTTGTTTTGAGATATTTCATGGATCTTTCTTATGATGGCACTAATTATCATGGTTGGCAAAATCAACCTGATGCAATTTCTGTACAAAGTTGTATAGAAAAAGCATTAAGTATCTTAATTAAAGCTAAGACACCTATTTATGGAGCTGGCAGAACTGATTCTGGAGTTCACGCTGTAAAAATGTGTGCTCACTTTGATGTCTTAGAGCTTACAAATTCAAGTAAATTATTGCATGACCTAAATTCATTTTTGCCAAAAGATATTTCTGTTAATAAAATTTATAAAGTAAATTTAGATTCTCACGCCCGATTTGATGCCTTAGCTAGAGAGTATGAGTATAAAATATCACTAATTAAAAATGTTTTTAACAACAATAGAAGTTACTACATTAAAAATAATTTAGATATTAAATTAATGAACGATGCGTCTAGAATTATGTTGAATCACACAAATTTTAAATGTTTTTCTAAATCAAAAACAGACGTTAAAACTTATAATTG
Organism: Flavobacteriaceae bacterium; assembly: GCA_018674025.1. Classification (GTDB taxonomy): domain Bacteria; phylum Bacteroidota; class Bacteroidia; order Flavobacteriales; family Flavobacteriaceae; genus SGZJ01. The sequence continues at coordinate 3,527 of JABHBC010000113.1, read as the reverse complement.
TGATTTGAAATATGCAAAATGGAATCTCAATGATAATGAACTTATTTTTACAATAAAAGCAAATAGATTTTTGAGGAATATGGTAAGAGCTATTGTTGGAACATTAATTCATGTTGGGTTAAAAAAAATTAGTTTACAAGACTTTGAAAAAATTATAATTTCTCAAGATAGAACCAAAGCAGGACCATCTGCGCCAGCACACGCTCTATATTTAACAAACATCTTTTATCCTAAAGAAATAATACTTTATGAATAAAAAAGAAAACATATTAAATATTTATTTGTTTAAAAGACTTCTGACTTTTGTAAGTCCTTACTATTATATTTTTATTTTATCATTGCTCTCAGTTTTTGGTTTAGCTATCTTTGGTGCTCTTCGCCCTGTTGTATTGGAAAAAGTATTAGATGAAAATATTTCTCAAGGACTAAGTGATGGGTTTTTGCAATTAATTTTTTTAATGGCTGTACTTCTTTTATTTGAAGTTATATCAAACTATTTATTTATATATTTTGCTGGTTTGTTAGGTCAATCTGTTGTGAAAGATATTAGAGTTCTTTTATATAATCATATAATTAATTTTAAAATGAAGTACTATGACAAATCCTCAGTTGGAGTGCTTATTACGAGATCAGTTACAGATATGGAAAGAATTGCTGATATATTTGGTCAAGGTCTCTTCATGATTTTCAGTGACGTCTTAAAAATGTTGATCGTTGGAATTGTTATGATTATCATGAATTGGGAATTAAGTATAATTGTTTTCTTGACTTTGCCATTAATATTATTTGCAACAAAAATTTTTCAAAGGTACATGAAAGCGGCTTTTGAAGAAGTTAGGTCAGAAGTTTCAAAGTTAAACTCTTTTGTACAAGAAAGAGTCACTGGTATGAAAATTTTACAGTTGTTTGCAAGAGAAGAAATTGAATTTGAAAACTTTAAAAAAATTAATGCTAGACATAAAAATGGGTGGTTAAAAACTGTCTGGTATAATTCTATTTTTTTTCCAATTGCAGAAATCTTATCCTCTTTAACATTAGGAGTTATTGTCTGGTATGGTGGAATTAATATAATAACTGATAAAACTGCTTCAATTGGAGAATTGACAGCATTTATAATGATGATTCCTATGATGTTTAGACCTCTTAATCAAATAGCGAACAAGTTTAATACTTTATTGATGGGAATGGTTGCAGCAGAACGAGTATTTAAAGTTATTGATACAGAGTCTCATATAATTGATAAAGGAGAAATCTTAGTTAACACGTTCAAAGGAGATGTAAGTTTTAAAAATGTGAATTTTTCATATGTTCCTAATACACAGGTCTTAAATCAAATTTCATTTGATATAAAAAAGGGATCTACTGTAGCAATTGTTGGTTCTACTGGAGCAGGAAAAACTTCCATAATAAATTTATTAAATCGTTTTTATGAAATTGATTCTGGAGAAATATCTATCGATGGAATAAATATAAAAGATTATAAACTATCTAATCTTAGAAAAAACATTGGAATTGTATTGCAAGACGTTTTTTTGTTTTCTGATACAATATTTAATAATATTACCTTAAAGGATGAAAGTATTGGCTTAAATGAAGTCAAGCTTGCAGCAAAACAAATAGGAGTTCACGACTTTATCATGAGTTTGCCGAATAATTATTATTATAATGTTAAAGAAAGAGGAATTATGCTATCTTCTGGACAACGTCAATTAATTGCATTTTTAAGGGTATATGTTTCTGATCCCCAAATATTAATCTTGGATGAAGCTACTTCATCTATAGATTCAACTTCTGAAGTATTAATTCAAAATGCAACTGAAAAATTGACAAATAATAGAACTTCTTTAATAATTGCTCATAGGCTAGCTACAATTAAAAAAGCTAATAATATTATAGTGATGGATTCTGGTAATATTATTGAACAAGGATCGCACAAAGAGCTAATCAGTAACATGGATGGCTATTATAAAAAATTATATGACGTTCAGTTTCAAGTAAAGAATGTGAGTTAATTTAAATCTTCTTTAATTAAATCACTCAGAGTTTTTTGGTTATCATAGGAAATAAATTCTCCATTTTTTATGTATGATATGTGTCCAGTTTCTTCTGATACAACTATAGCTAATGCATCTGTTTTTTCTGTTATACCCACAGCTGCTTTATGTCTTAACCCAAATCTATTAGGTATTTGTTTGTCATTATTAACGGGAAGTACTACTCTTGTTGCTTTAATTGTATTATTTGCAATAATAACAGCGCCATCATGAAGAGGGCTATTTTTGAAAAAGATACTTTCAAGAATTGGTTGAGTTACGGAGATGTTCATTTGATCACCAGTTTCAAGTAAAAAATTTAGACTATTGTTTCTTTCAATAATTATTAATGCACCAGTCTTAGATTCAGCCATATTTTGACTTGCTTTGACAATTGAGTTAATATCAGTATCAATATTTTCTTGATTTTTTATAAAATTGAATTTTTCAATGAAAGAACCTTTTTTTGAAATATTTGCTGAGCCAATCATTAATAAAAATTTTCTAATCTCAGGTTGAAAAACTACGATAAGAGCTATTATACCGACACTCATAAATCCGTCTATGATAATACTCAATAATTTCATGTTCAAGAAATCTGTTATTCTCCACGTCAAGTAAATAAGTATTATTCCGATGAAGATATTTATTGCAACAGTCCCTCTAAGTAATTTATATGAAGAATATAGAAGAAGTGCAACTAAAAACACATCTGCAAAGTCAACAAGAGAAAAATTTAATATTTCTTTAAAAACATCCATTGACTGATAAATATACACATAATTATTGTTTATTAAATTGGTTTGTAATCTTTATACATTCCATAGCTTCTTTAACATCGTGGACTCTAAGAATCTTAGCTCCATTTAATAGTGCTATAGTATTTAATGATGTAGTTCCGTTTAGCGCAAGTTCAGGAGTTGTTTTTAGTAATTTATAAATCATTGATTTCCTAGATAAACCTACAAGAATAGGTGAATCCAGAGATTTTAGTAAACCTAAATTTTTAAGTATGTCATAATTTTGGTCAATATTTTTAGAAAATCCAAAGCCAGGATCTATAATTATATCATTTACTTTAGCAGTTCTAGCAGCTTCAATTTTTTTGGAGAAGTAGTAAATTATATCTTTTATTAAGTTATCGTATTTGTTTTGTTTCATCATATCTTGAGGCATACCTTTCATATGCATCATTACGTATGGCGCATTATGTTTGTGTGCTATTTTTAATATTTCAGAATCATATTCACTTGCTGTAATATCATTAATAATTGAAGCGCCAGCATTTAAACATTCATCTGCTATGCTACTTCTAAAGGTGTCAATAGATAAATTTGCATCAGGAAATTCAGTAATCAATAACTCAACAGTGCCAATTATTCTGCTTTTTTCTTGATCTTCAGAAATATGAGTCGCCCCAGGTCTTGAACTATATGCTCCAATGTCAATAAATGTTGCTCCGTCATTTAGCATTTTTTCAACTTGATTTAATAT
>JABHBC010000112.1 GCA_018674025.1 Flavobacteriaceae bacterium | reverse complement strand
TTTTCATACTGTCTACCTCATCGTACATATGATCTTTGTTAGGCCACCAAACACTCGCTCCAAGACCTTGACATGAAGATGCAATGAAATGATTTCCATTATCATCTTTCTCCCAAGAAATTCCTCCATCCCAAGGAGCATTAACTGCTTCTCTTGGATTACCTTTGTAAAACAATTTAATTTTTTCTAACGAACCTAGTATTTGATCTTTTTTAAGGGTTATGAAGTAAGCATTCCCTTCTTTCTGAATTTCTAACTCCTCCCCTTCTTGTTTAGCCATTAGTAATTCCAGAGGTTCTTGTAAATCAATTTGCAAAACATTATTAGAATTTAAAACTGTATAGTAAACTAAATTAGATCCTTCAATATATTTTTTTTCTGGGTTTACAGAGATATCTAAATGATAGTAATTCAAATCCCACCAAGATCGTTCAGCAGTGATTGAACCTCTAAGTGTGTCCTGTCTAGTTGTACTGTTTTTTGGATCCATCAGTCCTTGAGAAAAGGAAAAAAATGATAAAAAGAAACAGAAATATATTGTTAAAAAAAAACGCATAAATCAGTTTTATAATTACTAAGGTTCTACTATTAATTATTAATTTTACAATTCCAAAAACAAGATATGAAAAATACTGCACTCAATGACATACATATTAGCCTAGGAGCTAAAATGGTAGAATTTGCTGGATACAATATGCCTATTCAATACGAAGGTGTTAAAGCAGAACACTTATCAGTAAGAAATTCTTTAGGAGTTTTTGATGTATCTCATATGGGTGAGTTTTTTATTAGTGGAGAAAAATCTACTGAATTTTTACAATCTATTTTAAGTAATGATATATCAATATTAGTTAACGATCAAGCTCAATATACATGTATGCCAAATGATGAAAATGGAATAGTTGACGATCTGATTCTTTACAAATTTAATGATGAAAAATATATGCTAGTAGTAAATGCCAGTAATATTGAAAAAGATTTAAATTGGATTAATTCTAAGAACAAATATGGTGTTTCAATAAAAGATGAATCTGAAAAATACTCACTTTTAGCTATTCAAGGTCCTGAGGCTATAAATGCTATGCAATCTCTTACAAACATAGATTTAAATAGTATTGCTTTTTATCATTTCAAAAAAGGCTTATTTGCAGGTTTTGATGATGTTATTATTTCTGCTACTGGATATACAGGTAGCGGTGGTTTTGAAATTTACTGTAAAAATGATCAAGCCATTGAAATTTGGAATAAAGTATTTGATAAAGGAGCAGAATATAATGTTAAACCAATTGGTTTAGCAGCCAGAGATACTCTTAGACTTGAAATGGGTTACTGTTTATACGGTAATGACATAAATGAAAATACATCTCCAATTGAAGCAGGACTTGGATGGATAACAAAATTTACAAAAGAATTTACTAATTCACAATATCTTAAAGTCGAAAAAGAAACTGGCCCTAAAAGAAAACTAATTGCATTTGAAACAATTGAAAGAGGAATACCTAGAAAAGATTATGAAATTTATTCAAATGAAAACACAAAAATTGGTTTCGTTACTTCAGGAACAATGTCACCAAGTTTTAATAAAGGAATAGGTCTTGGTTATGTCAGTTCAGACTATTCACAAAAAGGTGAGTTTATATTTGTTAAAATTAGAGAGAAGTTCATTAAATCTAAAATTGTAAAATTACCATTTAAAGCATAAATTATTAAACAAAGAATATTAATAATTGGTGGGAGTGGATATATTGGGAATAATATATACAAAGAGCTAAATCCATATTTTGATACTTATGCGACCTATTACTCTAGTAATAAGTATAAAAATAACAAACATTTCTTCTATTGTGATTTAAATTCTGCCACATCATTATCTTTAAGTAAAATATTTAAAAAAGTAAAACCTTCAGTTATTATTTCTTCTGCTAAAGGAGAATACAATGCACTAATAAATAGTCATGATTACATAATTGACTATATAAATAATAATGAATGTAAAATCATTTTTATATCATCTTCAAGTGTATTTGACGGATATAAGAATTATCCAAATTATGAATTTGACAAAACTTTTTCCAAAAGTAATTTTGGATACTTAAAAATAAAAATCGAAAACAAACTGTTAAAATTAGACGAGAATAAATATGCAATTATTCGTCTTCCTTTTCTTGTAGGGATGAATTCACCTCATATAAAAAAAATAAAAAATGAAGTAAGCTTGAACGTACCGATTGAAGTATTTCCTAACTTAATTATTAATATCATCAACATTAAAAAAATAACATTATTTATACATCATATAATAAATAAAAAAATTAGTGGAATTATTCATTTAGGAAGCAAAGATTTAATTCATCATGTAGATTTGATTAAAGAAATTTTAAAAGCTCTTAAATTAGACACATACAAATTAAAATTTGTTTACACCACCAATGACAACAGATATATTGCATTGTTTAACAAGAATAAAAAATTACCAAAATATTTAGACTTTAAAGCTAATTCAATTATAAATAAGATTAAATAAAATAAAGGTTTTGTATTTTGCAATAGAAATAAATTAAAAAATTATGGGAAGAGCATTTGAATTTAGAAAAGCAAGGAAAATGAAAAGATGGTCTGCTATGAGTAAGGCCTTTACTAGAATTGGAAAAGATATTGTCATGGCTGTTAAAGAAGGTGGAGCAGATCCAGATTCCAACTCAAAATTAAGAGCTGTAATTCAAAATGCTAAATCGGTAAATATGCCGAAAGACAATATAGAAAGAGCAATTAAAAGAGCAAGTGATAAAAGTCAAGGTGATTATAAACAGGTTTTATTTGAAGGATATGGCCCTCATGGGATCGCAATATTAGTTGAGACTGCTACAGATAATAATACCAGAACAGTAGCTAACATAAGAAGTTATTTTAATAAATGTGATGGCAACTTAGGGACATCTGGCTCTGTGGTCTTTATGTTTGATCATATTTGTAATTTTAAAGTAGATAAGGAAGGTTTAGATGTTGAAGAACTTGAACTAGACTTAATTGACTTTGGTGTTGAAGAAGTTTTTTTAGAAGAAAATGATATATTAATATATGCTCCATTTGAATATTTTGGGGTTATTCAATCAGAACTTGAAAAAAGAGATATAGTTATAAATTCTTCTGGATTTGACAGAATCCCTAATGTAACTAAAAATTTAAACAAAGAAGAAATTGCTGATATTGAAAAACTACTAGAAAAGATTGAAACTGATGATGATGTTCAAAATGTTTATCATACAATGATTTAATAAATGTTTACAAAAGCCTTCAAACATTTAAAAAAAGATCCAGTCATGAATTTTCTGATCGAAAAATATCATGATAAAATATCACTTGATGATTATAGATCTACTAATTATGCATTATCACTCTCCAACTTAATTATTGATCAACAAATTAGCTTTAAAGCTGCTATTACTATTAAAAAAAGATTTGCAGTAATTATAAAAAACTTGTCTCATCAAGAAATTATAGATTTAGATAATGATAAAATACAATCAATTGGGATTTCATTTAGAAAAGTTGAATACATAAAAAACGTATTTTCATTTTTTATTGAAAATGAAAAAGAATTTCATCATTTTGATGAAGAAAAAATGCAAAAAGAATTAATTACTATTAAAGGTATTGGTAAGTGGACAGTTGAAATGTTTTTAATGTTTGAATTAGGTAAACCTGACATTTTTTCTAAAGGGGATATAGCATTAATTAATAGTGTTAAAAAGAATTACAAAATAAATGTTTTAAAAAACACTGAATTAGATAAATTAATTAAATCATGGTCACCATACAATAGTACAGCATCCTTACTTCTTTGGAAGTCAATTGAAGAAAAAGTATTTTTTAATTAAAACTGCGATCTTTATTTTTACCCTCGATTCCTTTGAAAAAACT
>JABHBC010000111.1 GCA_018674025.1 Flavobacteriaceae bacterium | reverse complement strand
GCAAAGCTATGCAAATAAAAGGCTATAGAAGTTTCTAGCCTCCTTTTTGTCTATTACGCCTCAATTTTGAATTAAAAAAGACGTAACCAATCAGTGATGATAATAAATTGTAATATACTGAACTAAAGCAAAATAAGAATTCAAAACAATCTATAATTCATCAATTTAGCATACCGATTAGTTACAAAAAGACTAATTCCTGAAAGGGAATTTAATGGATAGTTTTTTTTGAAATATCAAATTATCTAATAACTGTTACATTTCCATGAACAAATTGTTCGGTACCTTCTGCATCTTTATATTTTAGGATATATATATAGGTTCCCGATTTTGCTTTTTCAGAATTTTTTAGCTTACCATCCCAACCTTCATTCATATCGGTAGTTTCAAATATTTTTCCGCCCCAGCGCTCGTAAATTATCATTTGAAAATTATCTGGATCTATTGTGCTATTTTCAATTAAAAATATGTCATTCAATCCATCTTCATTTGGAGAAAACGCAGTTGGGAAATCTGCATCCATATTGAAATCAAGCTTTATTGCATCTGTAATTTCTCCACAGAAATTGGTTACTTCTACCCAATAATATCCTGATTTAGTAACTATAAAAGTTGGTTCAGTTGAATTGTCTTGCCACAAATAAGTAGAGTTTGGATAGCTGGCATCTAAAACTAATATTTCGCCCGGGACAAAGGATCTATCATCGCCAATATTAATTTGCGGGAAAGTTCCTTCATCAACATTAATATCGTCTGAAATTAATCCACAAATATTTGTGATTGTTACAGAATAATTGCCAGTATCGCTTATAGTATAAGTTGGGTTTATAGAATTATCTTGCCACAAATATTCGGCTTGATCAAATGTTACGTCTAATAAAAATGTTTCTCCAGGGCAAATTGTTTTGTCTTCTCCCAAATCTACTTCAGGGGATGATAAATATTTGACTATGATTGTATCTGAAGCAGTAAAAAGACCATTGTTTACTTGTACGTAATAGGTGCCTTCTTCTTGAACAACAAATATTTTAGAATTTGAGCCATCATTCCATAAGTATGAATTTCCTGGATTCTGTGCATCTAATGCCAGGGATTGTCCAATACAAATTGTTGTGTCCTCGCCAAGATATACATACGGGTATGGATCTTTAAAGTGAGCAATTATTGTATCACCTGCAATAAAATCAATAATGATATCTGCGATAGAGTTTCCCGGGATTGTTGTATTGCTGTCAAGCTCCCAGTAATCGAATTCGTAAATTGAATTTGGTTCAGCCGATAAAAGTGTATTTATATTTCCAAAATAGCTCCCTGTAAATGGATAACCGTGGTCTGATAAGTCCAATGAATTGATAGAAATATCTCCATAATCTTCAGGTTCAACAATAAAAGTTACATCATATGGACCTGTCAAATTGTAACAATCAATCATGCCACTTGCAAAAAGTGCACATTTGTCGTCAATAAAATCTTTTAATTCCAACGGTCTATATTTTAAATCCTTAAGTTCCGCATTTATCATATCTATTTTATGTTGTAGTTTTGATAATTCAACTCCTTTCATTTTAATATCCTCATTATAATCATCTATATTTCTTTGATTATCAAAGTATCTTTCAAGATAATTTCCTATATGAGAATTGGGATGCTTTATATTTTTTAATAATGATTCTATAATCATTATTATTTTATAAAATATAGCATTACTTTCCATACTTGGTTCAGTAATATCTTTTAGGTCTGTATCTATTTTTTCTAATAGCCTAACTACCTTTTCGTTATGTAACAATTCTAACAAGTTCATATTCTTTTTTATTTTGTATATCTAATATAGAGTATTTTAACGTTGATAACCCTATTGATTTATAATCTAATTTATTTGGTATTATATCATGAAAGAAAATATCTGAATTTTCATTTATATCAGGGTCATATGAATAATATTTTTTTACAATATCAGTATCTCCCTCATGCACTAACGAATTATACTCACCATCTAATCTAGTAGGTAAATAAATTTCATTAGGTGTATCTGTTTCATTATTTACATTTAAATTACCAAAAACTTTTAAGTGATTGTGATTTAATCCATTATCAAGTAAAATATCATTTTTATAAATTGAATTATAATTTAGTTTTATTGATGGAAGTAATCCATATTTGTTTTTTATATCATCAAGAACATTATTACCATTTAAATAAAGTAAAGAAACACATTCGGAATTTAAAACATCATTATATACTAAAATTTCTGATATTTTAATTGTAGAATTATCATCAGATATTTTTATGCAATGATTTTCGTAATCATAAATTTCAAAAGATTTATTTAATTCTATTTTATTTTGTTTATTGTTTATATAAAGTTCTAACGTTTTATTCTTATTATCAAAGTTTAAAACACAATGATTCCATCTATCTCTTGCATAAGATGAAATAATTTCATTATGTTTTTCTTTAATATTCCATATTTGACCTATTAATTCATTACCTTTTGATAAAAATAAACCGGTATCACATCCCTCAAAAGAAAAAAGATTTTTTAAATCTTTTCTTTCTGTATCATCTTTGAATCTAAATGAAATACTAAAAGAACCTTTTACTAATTTTTTTGTAAGAGGATTTAAACTTCCATATATCTTAGTTTCTTTATCAAAATTATTGTAATTTATTTTTTGTATTTTATTATCTGATGCTAATTTTACATTTTCAATTCTATATGGTAAAACATCTAACTCATCATAATTAGAATAAACATTATTTAAATCATAATACTTTTCAAGATATGCACCACTTCGTTGTAATCTATAAAGTAAATCTAAATCCTGATATCCATATCCCCAATATTCATTTGAATATCCATTTGCATTTTCAAAATCTTCTCTACTGATTAAAACTACTCCACCAAAGTATTGTGGATAAGGTAATTTATTATCGTGTGCCTCAACATTAGTTGCAAGATGAGTTGGTGATTCAGGATAACCATAATCACATTCATCATTCATTGGTAACATATCTATATCATGAAATGCAAAATAAGTATATTCCTTACCAACTTCTTTACTAACAACATTACATAGTTTACCATAGTTAAAAGGTCTATCATCTGTT
>JABHBC010000110.1 GCA_018674025.1 Flavobacteriaceae bacterium | reverse complement strand
TACTTATCCTTCGCTACTCTTGACTCAATTCGTTCAATGATTTTTAATGTAGTATTTACACCAACATCACTGGAGATTAAAATCTCTTCTAAGTCATCTAAAAAATCATTATCAATCTTCGATTTACCAACTATAATTTTATTTAACTTAGAGAAAAAAGAAGTCTTAGATTTTTCTAAACCTTTGTCTAGAGATTCTTTTTTTGAAGTTGAAAAGATATTTTTAAAAAAACCCATATTTAAGTAGTTAAATCAAATAGAAATGTAAATATAAAAATAAAAGCCGCTTTTTAATAAAAGCGGCTTTTAAATAAGTGTTTATGTTAGTAAATTATTTTTTACTTAAAAAATCATTTACTCTGTCAGGAGGTAAAATAGTTTCTACAAAAGAATAAGCTCCAGATTTAGGAGACCTTACCATTTTGATAGCTTTTGTTAATCTTTTAGAACCTGTCTGTAACGATGCAACTGATTTTTTTGCCATAATGTAATGATTTACTTAATTTCTTTGTGAATAGTCATTTTCTTAAGTATAGGGTTGAACTTTTTTATTTCAACTCTATCTGGAGTATTTTTCTTATTTTTTGTGGTAATGTATCTGGAAGTACCAGCCATACCACTTGCCTTGTGTTCTGTACATTCTAATATAACCTGTACTCTATTTCCTCTTTTAGCCATCTTTTAATTATTTTAAAAAACCTTTACTTCTTGCATCTTTCAAAGCAGCAGAAATTCCAATTCTATTTATTGTTTTGAGAGCTGAAGTAGAAATTTTTAATGATATCCACTTATCTTCCTCAGGAATATAAAAACGTTTTTTAATAAGATTAGCATCAAATTTACGCTTAGTTCTATTAAGGGATTTAGAAACATTGTTTCCTACCATTCCTGTTTTACCTGTTAATTCACAAATTCTAGACATAATCTTATAAATTTATTATAAATATTCTTAATTACGAGGTGCGAATTTACAAATTCTTTGATATATGACAAATATTATATGTCAATTTTTTAATAATTCTTTTAATATAAGCTCAAGAGATTTATTAACTGACTTTCCCGTAACTCTTTCTCTAGAATTACCGAAGTTGAAATCAAATGAAAAAACTTTTTCAGGAGTAGCTATACCTATGTAAACAGTACCAATTTCTTTGTTAGAATCTCCTTTGGTAGGGCCTGCATTACCAGTTGTTGCTAGAGAATAGTCTGAATTAAACATTTTTTTAACATTTAAAGCCATAGATTCAACTACTTCTTTACTGACAACAGAATATTTGTCTATTAAATCCTTATCAACGTTCAAATTATTTACTTTAGATGCTGTTGAATAACAAACTAAACTTCCTTTAAAAAAGGACGAAGCACCTGCGACAGAGACTAAAGTATCAGAAATTTTTCCACCAGTAAAACTTTCAGCAAAAGAAATTGTCAAGTTATTCGAAGTTAATTTATTAGCAATTAATTTCTCAATAGATTCACCTTCTTCATAACCAACAAATATGTTCTCAATTAGTGGTATTAATTTGAGTGTATATGAATTAATGTTATTTGTTATTTTTTGTAAATCATTTCCTTTAGTTGAAAGTCTTAACTTGACTCTTCCAAGACTTGGCAAGTAAGCAAAACTAATATCACTGGGTAGTGATTTTTCCCAGTCTTTTATAATCTCTGCTATACTGCTCTCACCCATACCATAAGTAAGTATTGTCTTATGAATTATATAAGGAAGGTTACACTCATTCAAAATCTTTGGAATTACACTATTTTTAATCAATTCCTTCATTTCAAAAGGAACTCCAGGTAAAAAAACAAAAATTGTATTATTCTTTTTTAACCATAAACCAGGTGCACTACCTTTTGTATTTACAAAAACATGAGACTTAGACGGAACTAAAGACTGGTCTATATTAACCTGTAATAATGGTTGTTTTATATATTTTTTCCATATAAATTTAATATTATCTAATACAACTTGATTAGTTACAAGAGAGTCGTCAAAAAACTTAACTATTGTTTTTTTAGTAATATCATCATTAGTCGGACCTAAGCCACCTGTAACAATTACAATATCTGAGTTATCAATAGATGAATTTAAAGTATTTAGAATATCAAATTCTCTATCCATAATTGAAGAAATTCTATTTATAGACAAACCAATTTTATTAAACTCCTTAGCGATAAAAGCTGAGTTTGTATCAATTGTTTGACCAATTAAAATCTCATCTCCGATTGTAATTATTTCTGCAGTCATTATTTTATTTTAAGCTTAAAAAACTCTTCATCTTCAATTTTTCCAATTAATTGATCATTTATATTCACTGGTCCAACTCCAGATGGTGTGCCAGTAAATATAACATCTCCAATTTTAAGTGTAAAATATTTAGAGACATATGAAATTATCTCATCGATACTCCATAACATTAAACTAGTACTACCTTTTTGAGCTAAATTTCCGTTTAATTCAAGAGAAAAGTTCAAATTATTAACGTCATTAAAAATCGATTTATCAACCCATTTTCCAATCAACGCAGAACCATCAAATGCTTTTGATTTTTCCCATGGCAATCCTTTAGATTTTAGTTCTGACTGTAAATCTCTGGCGGTAAAATCTATCCCTAAAGATATTTCATCATAGTACTTATGGCTAAATTTTGGATCAATATGTTTTCCAATCTTTTTTATCTTAATCAAAACCTCGACCTCATGATGAATATCATTACTAAAATTTGGAATAAAAAAAGGTTGATTTTTTAAAATTACAGAAGTGTCTGTTTTTAAAAATATTACAGGCTCAGTTGGTCGGTTATTTTTCAACTCGTTGATGTGATCAGCATAGTTTCTTCCGATACAGATTATTTTCATTTATGACAACTTATTGTTAAGCAATTTTAGTTTTATGGACTTTAGGGTGTTTTTAGTGTAAAGTGGAAAATCTGCATTTAATAGCCAGTTAAAATAACCTGAATCTGTTTTTAAAATATCTAGGACTAACTTCCCTTTATGCTTACCAAATGAAAAACATTCTTGATTTTTTTCGTTAAAAACAATAAAACCAGCAAGGTCAGCAAACTTACTTCTTGTACTAAAATTTGATAAAAAAGAAATATTATTTTCTAAATCATCATATTTTTCAACTTGTGCTTTCAATATCTCATAAGTTGCTTTTGTATCTGACTCTGCACTGTGTGCTCCAATAAGTTCCTTATTACAATAAAACTCATAAGCAGCTGACAAGTTTCTTTGTTCTTTTTTATGAAATATATTTTGAACATCAACACATTTATTTCCTCTTAAACTAAAATCAATATCAGCTCTAATCATTTCTTCTGCTAAAAGTGGAATGTCAAACCTGTTAGAATTAAATCCACCTAAATCAGAGTCTTTAATTAAAAGATGAATTTCTTTAGCTAAATCCTTAAAAGTAGGAGAATCTTGAACTTTTTCATTAGAAATTCCATGAATTGCTACAACTTCATCAGGAATATTAATCTCAGGATTTACTAACCATGTATGTATCTCTTCTTTTCCAGATGGAAATACTTTTAAAATCGATATTTCAACTATTCTATCTTTGGAAATATTTACTCCCGTTGTTTCTAGGTCGAAAAAACAAATTGGTTTAGATAGGTTTAATTTCATTAAGTTGATTTTTATTAAATCTCCGTATTAATGTCCCATGACTCCAAGTAATCTTTAATGCATTTTATAAATTGACTTCCTAAACCACCATTAACAACCCTATGATCATAAGAGTGTGACAAAAACATTTTATTTCTAATTCCAATAAAATCACCTTCAGATGTTTCAATTACTGAAGGCATTTTTCTAATTGCTCCTAAAGCCAAAATTCCAACTTGAGGTTGATTAATTATTGGTGTCCCCATTATACTTCCAAAAACACCAACGTTTGTTACAGTATAAGTACCATCTTGGACATCGTCAGGTTTCAATTTACCTGCTCTGGCTCGTTGGGCTAGATCATTAACAGATTTTGTCATACCAACTAAGTTCAATCTATCAGCAAACTTTATGACTGGTACGATTAAATTTCCATCTGCTAAAGATGTTGCCATTCCGATATTTATATTCTTTTTCACTAAAATATTGTTGTTATCTACAGAAATATTCATCATTGGATATGTTCTGAGAGCAACGGAAACTGCTTGCATAAAGATAGGTGTTAAAGTAAGTTTTTCACCCTCTCTTTTCTCAAAATCAGATTTAACTTTATTTCTCCAGTTCCATACATTTGTTACATCCACTTCTATAAAGGACTGAACATGGGCAGATGTATTTAATGAATCTACCATATGCTTAGAAACAAGTTTTCCCATTCTAGACATTTCGATTATACCATCAGAATCAAGATTTGAAGGTTTTGAATTCGATTGAAAATAAATATTATCATCTGATTTATTCTCATTTAATTGTGGTTTGACTAAACTATTTTTTGATTCTAGATATTTTAATATATCATTTTTATTGATTCTATTATTTTTACCAGAACCTATTATATGTTCTAAATCTTTTAATTGAATTCCTTCTTTTTTCATTATACTCTTAACTAAAGGAGAAAAGAATCTTTGAGAGTTATTAAAATCAATTTGAGGTTTAGATTCATTTAAATTATATGTAGGAACAGGTTCTGAAATAACTTCATTTAGAGTAGTTTCTTCTACATTAGTTACTATTTCTTTAGAATCATTTATTTCTTCTGTAGAGTCAGAATTGGATACTTCAATAATTGCAATAGTTTGACCAACCTGAACGACATCATCAACATTGAAACATTTTTCAATCAACACTCCTTCAAATTCACAAGGAACTTCAGTGTCAACTTTATCAGTTGCAATTTCTAAAACAGCTTCATCCATCTCAATCTGATCACCAATTTCTTTTAGCCAAGATGTAATCGTTGCTTCTGCAACACTCTCACCCATTTTAGGTAATTTTAATTCAAATTTTGACATTTAATATCAGGTTTTATTCAAATGCAAAATTAAGTAAAATTCGTTTAAAAAGGGGTTGATGACAATAATTTATTTTAACCTAAAAATGTACTATTTGACCTTTTTTGTTCTTGTTGTCACTTCCAATATAGAAATTTGTATTGGGAACAATAATTCTGAAATTATTAGTTTTTGATAAATGCTCATATTGGTAAATAATATCAGAGAGCAAAATAGTGTTAAGATCAAATAATAATAATGAATTTTTGATTTTTTTATTTGTTAGTTGATTTATATTAATTACTGTAGATTTAAAATCAAATTTGTTAGATAAAGAATTAGTTATTAAAAATTTATTTTCATATTCAACCTCATTCTCTTGAGAGTTAAATTTAGTTGAAATAATTATAGAGAATCTTTTAACATAAATTAAAAATTTTATCAAAATCCACACAACTGACTTAGTGATTAGAAAATTATTAAAATGTTTTTTGTAAAAAATATACATAGCATTATAAAACCTGTTTACATATGTGAAATTTTTATCTGTGCTCTCGCCCTTAAAATGAATTATTTTAACATCTCCTAGAAAATAATTTGAATAACCGTTTTTTAAGGCTTTATAACAAAGATCAATATCTTCTCCATACATAAAATATTCCTCGTCAAATCCATCAATTTTATCATAAATAGCCTTTTCAGTAAACATGAATGCTCCAGCTAATACATCAACACAACCACTTTGTTCATTATTTAAACTAGAATAATAAAACTTAGACAAACCAATTATTTTCATAAATGAACTAAAAAAACTAGGAATAGTTCTTTTACTTTCTTTCAAAAAAACACCGGTACCGTCAATCATATGACATCCAACAAAACCAACATTTATAGTAGATTCATAAAATCTTAAAATTTTAGCAAAAGTATCCTCACTTAATACTGTATCAGGATTTAAAATACATATGTATTTACCACTAGATTTACTTACCCCAATATTATTAGCTTTAGAGAAGCCTATGTTAGTTTGATTTTCGACCAGTAATACTGATGGGTATTTGTTTTTAATTATGTTACATGAATCATCACTTGAGGAGTTATCAACAACTATAATTTCTGATTTAATATCAGTTTTTGATAATGATTTCTGAACACTGTAAAGACAAAGTTCAAGAAATGAACTTGAATTATAGCTTACAATAATTACAGATAAAACCAATTTGTCTAAATTTTAATTGAACTTTCAAATGGAATTCTATTTGTAATACTTCTACCTAAAGTAATTTCATCAGCATATTCTAAATCATCACCAACGGATACACCTCTTGCTATAGTAGAAGTTAAAACATCAAATTTATTTATAAGTTTATAAATGTAAAAATTAGTAGTATCTCCTTCCATTGTAGAGCTGAGAGCAAAAATAAGTTCTTTTACTGATCCAGATTTAACCTTATCAATTAGAGATGTTATATTTAAATCATCAGGACCAATTCCGTCCATCGGAGATATCTTACCTCCTAAAACATGGTACAAACCTTTAAAAGAACTCGTGCTTTCAATTGCCATTACATCTCTTATATCCTCTACTACACATATAATTGAGTTATCTCTTTTTGGGTTGACACAAATTTCACAAGTTTCAAGATCAGAAATATTATGACAATTCTTACAAAATTTAATGTTATTCCTCATCAATGTTAAGGCATTGGCTAAGTCTTCTGTTTGAGTCTTTTGCTGTCTTAACATATGTAATGCTAGCCTAAGAGCAGTTCTTTTACCAATACCAGGTAACTGTGAGATTTCATTAACAGCATTTTGAATTAATTTTGAAGAAAATTCCATAAAACAAACTTACAAATTAAATGATTGTTTTTATAAATGTTGTTTAAATTATATTATGATATATATAACTTTTAAATATGTATTTTGATATATTTACATATATGAGTTCAGGATACATATTAATAGTTATTTCATTGTATTTTGGTGTATTGTTGCTAATCTCTACATTAACCTCCAAAAATGATAATAATTTAGATTTTTTTAAGGCTGGAAAAAAAGCTCCATGGTATCTTGTTGCTTTTGGAATGGTCGGTGCTTCTCTTTCTGGAGTTACTTTTATTTCAGTTCCTGGATGGATTGAAAGTTCACAATTTAGCTACTTACAAGTAGTTTTAGGATATTTTGCTGGTTACCTAATTGTTAGCAATGTATTACTGCCAGTTTACTACAAATTAAATGTTACATCTATATATGAGTATTTAAATACCAGATTTGGTTACACAGCTCATAAAACTGGTGCTGTATATTTCTTTATCTCAAGACTTTTAGGAGCTTCATTTAGATTATTTTTAGTCGCTATTGTATTGCAACAATTTGTTTTTGAAAGATGGGGAGTTCCATATTTTGTGACTGTTATTATTTCTGTTTTATTGATTTGGATTTACACAAACAAAGGGGGAATAAAGACAATTATTTGGACTGATAGCCTACAAACTTTATTTATGCTTT
>JABHBC010000109.1 GCA_018674025.1 Flavobacteriaceae bacterium | reverse complement strand
AACCAAAGTTAAATTCGGAGAAGTATCTTTCATCGTAAGCATATGTAAATCTTCCTGAAACTCCTAAATTTCTATACGGTAAAGACCTTTGAAGGTCTCCAGCATTTGCATATTTTAATTCTCTTGAGATACCAATTATCATCCCAGAAATTTCATGGATATCATCAATAGTTGTGTTATAATTTAAAGAAGCTTCAAAATACGTGGCATTCGTAATAACTTTGTTGCCTTCATTGTATTCTAAATATTCAGTTCCTTGATTTGGATTTAATGCGATTAAGGTGTATTGATCACTTTGAAAATCGTAGTTTCCTAGTGTATAATAAAATGGATTATACTTTCTTTCTAGATTATAAAATGAATATCGGGAAGTATTCCCTAATATTCTAGCATTTAATCCCTCTGCTATAAAGCCTAAGTCTTGTTTAACCTCAACAGTGGCTAAGAAATTATTGTAACTCTCATCTTTATATCCTCTAATCATATCAGCATACGGATTTAAATAATCTCCAAACTGACCATAATTCCCAAATAGTATGTGTGTAGAGTTTTGAAATTGAAGATCGGGCTCATAAAATCTAGGATACAAAACAGGGTTTGTTTGCATTGCTTTTTGATATATAGCTGCTCCACCATCTAATGGTCCAATATAATCATCAAAATTTCCATTAAACTTAAGTGCAACTTCAGTAGTCGAGGTGAGATTTACATTAACATTTGACCTAAGTGAAATTCGTTTAAAATTAATATTATTATTAAAATTATTTTGTGGGTCAATCTTAAGATTACCATTATCGCTATTTACAGTAGCGGCTAAATAATATCTTGCCACTTTACCACCACCACTAACATTGAAGTTGAATCGACTGTTTAAAGTATAATCTTCCAGTAATTCATCAAACCAATTTACTGTTGGATATGCCATAATATTTCTATTTGGGTCTTGAGAAATAAGAATCTTTTCTAAGGAATAAATTCTTCCGCCAAGTGGATTTCTTGTGGCCAAGGCTTCATTGTGTAGAGTCATATAAGTCACAGGGTCTGCAATTTCTAAAGATTTTGTTGGTGCAGAGTAAGCTTTCTCATAACGAACATTTATTTTGACAACCCCTTCTTTACCTTCTTTTGTTGTCACTAAAATTACGCCATTCGCACCTCTTGCTCCATATAGTGCGGTAGCAGTTGCATCTTTCATAATAGAAAAACTAGCTATATCATCAGGCTGTAATCTCGCTAAGTCTGTAGATGTAGTTTCAATTCCGTCAATTAGAATTAAAGGAGATCTTGCATAACCAAATGTACTAACTCCTCGAATAAAAAATTCTGCATTATCACGACCTGGCTCACCGCTTCTTTGATAAGAGATAACCCCAGCCACTCTACCAGCGATTGATGATGTTAAATTACTAGTAGGGACACGTAATTCCTCTGGGTTAATACTAGTAACAGCAGCAATAACACTTGCTTTTTTTTGAGTACCGTATGCAACAACCGTTACCTCATCAAGACCTAATAAATCTTCCTCTAGAGTTACCTCTAAATTACTGTCTTTGCTTTCTACTTTTTTAGTGATAAAACCTACATAACTAAAAATTAGCATAGATTCATCATTTATTGAGATTGTAAACTTTCCATCAAAATCAGTAATTGTACCATTATTTTTTTGGGTCTCTTGTAAAATGTTGACTCCTGGAATTGGATTTCCATAAGAATCACTAACAACTCCAGAAATAATTTTTTGTTGACCAAATAAATTTGAAAAAAACATTAAGAACACCAAAAATGACATCAATTTTAAATCAGTATTTGATCTTTTTAAATTTAGGGTCATAATTAAAGAGAGAAAATATTTATTAAATTTTATAGAAAATTAATTATTCTTTGTGTAACATGGAAAAAAAATTACCAGACATTACTGTTCCTTATAATTTAAACTACAACGTTTTCGTTTTCGTTTTAATTTTTTTTCAAATATAGATAAAAATTGTATATTTAGAAATGTCTTTGATTAAATATTATGAATTTTATATTTATATTACTCAATCATTACATTATTAACATTTTTACGAATTTTTAAATTTTAAGCCTATGAAAAAAAATTTCTTTATTTTAATGATTATTTTTACCTCAACCTTAGCTGCCCAGGTAGTTAATATTGCTGACGGTAACAATATTAACATTGCCAATGGCGCGACCTTAGACATTGCAGGATTGGAATTAACTCCAAATGCAGATTATTCTATTGTTGGAGAAAACTCCGTTTCTAAAGAATCTGAAGTTATTACAATTAATGGCAATGAATCCATGTCTAAAAGTTATAATGCAGGAGTTAGCCTTGAGGGCTATACTGGCACTATTTTATATAACTACTCGGACGAGGATATGAACGGTGTTACTCATACCGCTTCCTTATATGTAATGAATTCTGAATCTGAATGGATTCAATTCGAAGATGAAGACACTGAAGACTACACAATTACTTACGCTTTTACAGACCCTTTAGAAATGAAGGCCGTCACAGCAGGAGTACAAGCTGGACTATCTACGATAGAAACGCAAACTCCAGGAATAAGAATATATCCAAACCCTTCTTCCTCTACTGTAAATGTAGATTACTCTGAAGATTTAGAAATAACTTTATTTAATATTTTAGGACAACAAATTCTAAAGACAAATTCTAAAACTATCAACATCTCAAACTTAGAAAAAGGAACATACTTTCTAATTACTGAGGATGAAAACAAATCAATTACTAACTTTAAATTAATTAAAAAATGAAAAAAATTACAATACTATTTTTAGCAACTTTTGCTTTAGTTGCTAACGAAGCAATCTCACAGATTGCAGATCAAGATAAAAAGCCAGCTGTAATATTCGTTGAAGACGGAGACCAAAATGTTTTTAATGGAAAAGTTTACAGATCTTCTGTAAGTGGAGCTGCTAGAAGTGGAAACGGAAACTCCAACGATGCCTTTGCTAATCAAGGAGATTGGAGTGTAGATTTAGTAATCTCAGAACGAACTCCTGAAAATGCTGCTCAAAACTTT
>JABHBC010000108.1 GCA_018674025.1 Flavobacteriaceae bacterium | reverse complement strand
AAGAAGCAGGACAAGACTCATTGCCTGGTGGTGGTGCTGAAATTTTTGACAAGGAAATAAGAGATAAGATTTGTGCCGATAAATGTGATGGTAAAACCTGGAAAAAAATTACTAATGGAATTAATGAAGAGCATTTTACTAGAGTGGTTAGAGAAGACCCAGAAAATAAAAATATTTTATATTCTGGAACTGAAACAGGTATGTATATTTCGTTAGATGCAGGACAAAATTGGCAGAGTTTTCAACTTAATTTACCAATCGTACCAATTACTGACTTAACTATAAAAAACAATAGTTTAATTGTTGCTACTCAAGGGAGAAGCATATGGATTTTAGATGATTTAACAGTTATTCATCAATCCTACATAAATTCTTTAGATCGTAAATCACTTCCATATCATGATTTACATAACATTGAATTATTTACACCAAAAATTTCTTATAGAATGTCTGGTAGAAGCAGTTCAAGAAATAGCTTAACAGCTGGTCAAAATCTTGAAAATGGAGTCATAACTTATTTTAATCTTTTTAATTACTCCGAACAAGATAATGTGTCTTTGACTTATTTGAATAACAATAAAGACACTATAATTTCACTAAATAATAAAGCATCTGGAGAGAAGAAATTAAAAATTAAAAAAGGCCCTAATAAATTTACATGGGATATGTATTATGATGGAGCAAGTGATTTTGATGGAATGGTTTTGTGGTGGGCTAGCCTAAATGGACCTAAAGCTGTTCCTGGGGATTATTTTGTTGAGCTAAATGTTAATGGTGTTGTTCAGCAAAAACCTTTTAAAATCAACATTGATCCAAGATCTGAAAGTTCAATTAAATCTATGCAAGAGCAATTTGATTTTATTAATTCGATTAACAAAACAATGGATAAGGCTCATAAATCTATTAAAACTATTAGAAGTATTAAAAGTCAATTATTAAAATTTACTTCGACATATAATCAAGATGACTTATCAATGTTAAAAGAAAAAGCAACTGCGCTAAGTGATGATTTATCAAAAATTGAAAAAGCTTTATATCAAACTCAAAACAGAAGTGGTCAAGACCCCTTAAATTTCCCTATTAGACTTACAAATAAGTTAGGACACTTAAATTCTTTAGTGTCTATGGGTGATTTTTCTCCAACCGAACAAGATATTGCAGTTAAAGAATATTTAACAGATCAGATAAACACAAATCTTGAAATTTTTGATAAATTGATGATTGAAGAAGTAAAAAGTTTTAATGAACTGTTTAACAACAATAAATTAAATTATCTAATTTCTATTGAATAAGTCATGGAATACTATAATTACATAAAAGCTCTACACTTGATTTTTGTCATAACATGGTTTGCTGGACTGTTTTATATTCCAAGGCTATTCATTTATCATATTGAAGCAAACACAAAACCACAAACTGAAAAAGAAATCCTTATAAATCAATTTAAAATTATGACAAAAAGGCTTTGGCTAATAATTACATGGCCTTCTGCTATTTTGGCTACAGGGTTCGCTATATTTTTATTTGTATTAAACCCAGGGTTAATAAATTTTGAATGGATGAAAGTTAAACTAGTTTTTGTTTTTATACTTATATTATATCATATCAAAACGCATATGATTTATAAAGAACTACAGCAGGATATAATAAACTATTCTTCAAACTTTATGCGCTACTGGAACGAAGGAGCAACAATTATACTCTTTGCAGTAATTTTTTTAATAACCTTAAAGAGTTCAACAAGTTGGATATTTGGTGTTTTAGGTATAATATCTTTGTCAGTAATTTTAATTTTAGGCATAAAATTATATAAGAAATTAAGAAATGAATAAGATGAAATTAAAAGGAATTTCACTCCGTTTTAGAATATTCATTTTTATGATTTTAATGGTTGCTGTTTCATCAATACTTCTAACAGCTCTTTCTTTGATTGAATACAACTACCAGTCAGAATACTATCACAACGATAGACTAGAGAGAAAAGAGAAACAATTAATACTAAGTCTTAATTATGTTATAGAGAATTCACCTTTTGATAATAGTGATATTATTAAAAACATTTCTGATAGTAAAATAGATGAAATTTCCATTATTCAAAACATTGAATTTAAATTATATGATCTTGATGGAAATCTGTTAAAAAATTCAGATTTAGAATCAACTATAGATTTAGTAGAGCTAAAAATTCCTAGTTATATAGTTGAGAAATTTAAAAATGAAAACATAGATAGATTCGTAGAAAATAATATTGACGTTAAAAATTATAAAGTAGCTTATGACATATTAAAAGACCAAAATAGTAATCCAATTGGCATTTTGTATATTCCTTATTTTGAGTTTGATTTTCTAAATGATGATAAGTTAAATTCAATACTATATAGCTTAGGGTTTGTTCTGCTAAATATTATAATTATTTCTACATTTTTCGCTTATTTTTTATCTAGATATATAACCAAGCCATTATTTCAAATAAGTAACAGATTAAAGTTGACAAAATTATCTCAAACCGATAACAAAATAATACTTAAGAATCCCCCAAAAGAACTTGCGGAGCTAGTTGATTCATATAATTTAATGATTGATGAATTGGAAGATAGCGCTGTAAAGCTTGCAAAAAGCGAAAGGGAAAGTGCTTGGAGAGAAATGGCAAAACAAGTTGCCCACGAGATAAAAAATCCATTGACCCCAATGAGATTAACTATTCAATCTTTTCAAAAAAAGTTCAATATTGAAAATAAAAATATCAATATTAAAGTTGATGAGTTTTCTAAATCTCTAATTCAACAAATTGATGTAATGAGTTCAATTGCTGGCGCATTTTCAGATTTTGCTAAAATGCCTGAACAGAAGAAAGAATTGTTAAATTTAAATGAACTTATTGAGACTGCGCTTGATATTTTTGATAACCAATTTATTAATTTTTCATGTGATTCTAACGAGGTCCTTGCTAATTTAGATAAATCCCAACTTATTAGAGTTTTAACTAACCTAGTTAAAAATGCAATTCAGTCAGTTCCAAAAGAACGAGACCCGATTATTGATGTTTTTTTATCAAACACAACAACACATGCAATTATTAAAATTAGTGACAATGGATCTGGGATTGATGAAGAGATAAAATTCAAAATATTCGAACCAAGATTTACGACCAAATCAAGCGGTATGGGGTTAGGCTTATCAATTATAAGTAATATTATTAAATCTTTTGGCGGAACCATTGAATTTGAAACTAAAATGAATATGGGGACTACTTTTACTATAACTTTACCAAAAAATTAAATATGAAATTTGAGAACATATTAGTGAGCACAAATGATAGAGTTACCACAATTACTATTAATAGACCAAATAAATTAAATGCACTAAATATATCAACCATAAAAGAGTTGCATATTGCATTAGATAATTTATCAAATGATAAGTCTTGTAAAATTATAATTATTACTGGCTCAGGAAATAAAGCCTTTGTTGCAGGAGCAGACATAAGCGAATTTTATAAATTCTCTAAAGATCAAGCTCATGACTTATCTTCGGGCGGACAAACTAAACTTTTTGATTTTATAGAAAATTACCCAAAACCTGTTATTGCTGCAATTAATGGATATGCATTAGGTGGAGGGTTAGAGTTAGCTATGGCATGTCATATAAGAATAGCTAGTGAAAATACTTTAATGGGACTTCCTGAAGTCTCTTTAGGGTTAACTCCCGGTTATGGTGGGACACAAAGATTACCACAATTAGTAGGTAAAGGAATTGCCATGGAATTGATATTAAGCGCCAATATGATTAATGCAGAAAGAGGAGAAAAAGTAGGTCTTTTAAATCACATAACATCACAAGAAAACCTACTTTCTTTTAGCACAGATTTAGCAAAAAAAATAATTTCTAATTCATCAAGTGCTATTGCAGCTTCAATAAAATGTGTTAACTCTAATTTTAAAGACGGCGAAAATGGTTATCTTACAGAAATAAGTGAGTTTAGTAATTGTTTTCAGTCTGAAGATTTTATTGAAGGCACTAATGCATTTCTGAAAAAACGAAAAGCAAATTTCAAATAGTACTCCCTAAATCTTATTAATTATTTATAATTAAATGAATAAATCATTTAACAAGGAATTAACGGGCTTGAAAAAACATACTAATTATATTTATAAAAAATTTAAAAAAATGAACAAACAGATATTTTTATTATTTTTTCTTTATTGTAATTTAATTTTTTCTCAATATGAAATTAAGATAAAAGCTTCAGTCCTTGATAAAAAGACTAGTAAGCCTGTAAGCTTGGCAAATGTAAATTTTAAGCATACAAAAATTGGCGCTTTTACTACCAATGCGGGAGTCTTTAATTTAAATTATGATGAAAAGCTAATTAACGATGATGATATCTTTGTGATTAATGCAAAAGGGTTTAAAACAATAGAGATAAAAGTTTCACAATTATATAAGTTTTTAAGAAATACAAATAAATTTTACTTAGAACGTGATGAAAATTCCAATAATTGGGTTAACGATTTATCTCTAAGTACAATAGATGAATCTGGACCTAATTTATTTGGAAAAGTGTTCAGTGTTTCGGGACCTATTCAAGGAGCTACTATTAGAATTAAAAACTCACTTATTGAAGCTCAGTCTGATTTTGACGGTTATTTTAATATAGATGCTCAAGTTGGAGATATTCTAATAGTTAACTATTTAGGAATGACAGAAAAACAAACTGTTGTAGAAGATTTCGATGATTTATATGTACTATTAAAAACTGAAGCACAAATATTAGACGAGGTGGTTTTATCTTCAACTAATAAAAATGAAGACAATCTAGTGGATACTGGATATGGGAGGAAAAATAAAGATGCTGTAGGGTTTTCTAATTCAACAATTACAAAAGAAGATATTTCAGCAGGGGCGACTACCTTGGTTGATGTAATTAGAGGAAAATTTGCAGGAGTTCGAATAGAAGGTTATGATACTCCTAGAATTACAATAAGAGGCGGAACAGGCTCAATGAATACCCCTGCCTATGCAATTTACGATGTTGACGGATTAATATTTGAGGATTTTCCGACCTTTATAAATGCACAACAAATTGAAAGCATCACTATATTAAAATCTTATGGAGCGACAAATAGATACGGCAGTGTTGGAAGAGGAGGGGTTTTTGTGATTAGAATGAATAACTTATACAAAGGATCTTCTCAAACTCTTGATTCTGCCTTAATTAAGGGCAATGATTATGAAGAAGAATTAAGTATGATTAGTTTTGAAAATAACTCTAATTATATAAAGGAACTAGAAGAAGCCTTTTCTTTTGAAAATGCTAAAGAAATATATTTAAGACAGACTTCTAATCAAGAATTTAAATCCCTTCCATATTATTTTGATTGTTATGACTACTTTAAAAGATGGAATAATGATTTTGCTTTTTATATTTTAACTGACGCAGTTATCTCTGCCAAAAGTAATCCAAAAGCTTTAAAAGCATTAGCATATAAAATGGAGTCAATTGATAGAAATATAGATGCTGAATTAGTCTACGAGCATTTACTTAAAATAAGACCTTATCATGAGCAGTCTTACAGAGATTTAGCTTTAATATATTCTAAAAACAAAAAGTATGTTTTGGCTGCCGATATTTACAAAAAAATCCTTTCAAATGAGATTGATGAAGTTGAAGTTTTGGGTCTTCAAAAAACAATTGCAAATGAAGCCTATAACCTATACACTAATCATAGAGATAAAATAGATTTTAAAAACTTTCCTGTCGACGTATTAAAAAAAATACTTCCTGACTTAGACTTAAATAAAAATATAAATCAAAAGTCATTTGTTGCACAAAAAGACTTTGGTTATGACTATAGAGTTGTTTTTGATTGGAGTGATTCTAATATTGAGTTTAATGTTCAGTTTGTTAGCCCTTCAAAAAAATTCTTTAATTGGTCTCATACTAAGTTTGAAAACAAAGATCAATTAATAGACGAAATCAAATTTGGCTATAACACAGAAGAATTTATAATTGATGATTCTCAAAAAGGAGAATGGCTCATTAATATTGATACTTTTAGTATAGAGTCAGAAATTAATCCTACATTTTTAAAATACACAGTATATAAAAACTACGGAAGAGCTAACGAAATTAGTAAAACCAGTGTGATTAACTTAAATAGACTGTCTCAAAAATTAACTTTAGATAAGCTATTTTATAACTAACAGTATTCGTTAAAAGCGTTTTGTAAATTTTCAGAAATTAATTCTGCTGGCCTGCCTTCAATGTGATGTCTTTCTAGCATGTGAACTAATTCTCCATCTTTAAATAATGCTACACATGGAGAACTTGGAGGAAACGGAGCCATATGGTATCTAGCTTTATCAGTAGCCTCTCTATCAACCCCTGCAAATACTGTTGCTAAATTAGTCGGTGTTTTAGAATTTGATAAACTTGCAATAACCCCAGGTCTAGCATTCGCTGCTGCACAACCACAAACCGAGTTAACTACAATTAAAGTTGTCCCTTTTTTTTCTATTAAATCATCTACATCTTTCTCAGAAAACATCTCTTTAAACCCATTTACGGTCAGTTGTTCTCTCATTGGTTTAACTAATTCTGCAGGATACATATAAATATATTATTGGTTATCACGCAAAGATACAAAGCAAAACTATTTTATTATTTATATTTGCATAAAAAATATTAATGGAGTCTTTATTAGAAAGCGTAGTAATTTATTTTGAATCAATTGATCCTGTACTTGGTGCATTATACGCATCGTTATTTACATGGGGACTTACTGCGGCTGGAGCTTCATTAGTGTTCCTTTTTAAGGGTATGAATAGAGCTCTACTTGATGGAATGTTGGGTTTTACTGGTGGAGTTATGGTTGCTGCAAGTTTTTGGAGTCTACTTGCACCAGCAATTGAAATGAGTGGAGGATCTGTATTTCCTGCAGCTTTGGGATTT
>JABHBC010000107.1 GCA_018674025.1 Flavobacteriaceae bacterium | reverse complement strand
TGTCTATAAATTTCGAAAAGGAACTATTGCATTCGTTTTTTTGAGAGATTAATATCTCTTCCATCGTAGATTCACCTGTTTCATTTAATTGAAGTTCCCAGTATATTAGTTTTAAATAAAGATTAACCCAATCTTGATAAGTGCTTGCAAAAGATAAATCATTTGAAATTTTCCTAAATTCTTGTTGGTAGTTTATTAAGGTTCTTTCAGAAACTAATTTAGAAAGTGATAAAGCTTTTTTTAAACTTAATAATATTTGGTTAGGGTTAACTGGTTTAATCAAATAATCAGAAATTTTATTTCCTATTGCATCTTCCATTAAGTTTTCTTCCTCACTTTTAGTAATCATTATAATAGGGACATTATAATCAAGTTCATTAATAATGTTTAAAACCTCTAATCCACTTAATCCAATCATATTTTCATCCAATAATAATGCTGAATATTTGTTTTTTTTAAACATTTCTATACCTTCAACTCCGTTATTAGATACGTCTAATTGGTAACCTTTATTTTCAAGAAAAATTATTAAAGGCTTTAACAAATCTATTTCATCATCAATCCAAAGAACTCTCATTATTAATTAATTATAATTATTATTTATATAAAACGTATAAATTTAAGCAATTATTATAATCATACATTATCAATTAACGTATGTTTTATCTTATTTTTCATATTTTTGCATCGTATGATTTATAGTGCTTTAAAATTAGCAGAATATTTAGACGGTAATCTCGAGGGTGACCCTAATATTCAGGTCACTAACATTGCGAAAATACAAGAGGCAAATAATGACTCTGTTACTTTTCTTTCAAACAAAAAATACACTCAATATGTTTACAGCACTAAAGCTTCAATATTAGTTGTTGATAGTGATTTTTGTACTGATAATGATATTAATCCAGTAATAATTAGAGTAGAGAATGCGTATATTGGATTTGTAAAGATGTTACATTTATTTAACAAAACTAAAGAAATCCAAACTGGCATTTGTGAATTATCAAATATTTCAGAAACATCAAATATTTCAAAAGGTGTCTATGTTGGTTCTTTTTCTACAATTTCTGCAAATACAACACTTCATGAGAATGTAAAAATCCATGAAAATGTTTTTATTGGAGAAAATGTAACAATTGGAAATAATACTGTTATTTTTTCTGGTGTAAAAATCTTAAATGATTGTGTTATTGGAAACAATTGCATAATTAATTCAAACTCAATCATTGGATCTGATGGTTTTGGTTTTGCTCCTGATAAAACTGGTACCTACATAAAAATACCTCAAATTGGAAATGTAATTATTAAAGATAATGTAAGCGTAGGTGCATTAACAACAATAGATAGAGCCACCTTAGGTTCTACAATTATTCATGAGGGCGTTAAATTAGATAATCAAGTTCAAATTGCTCACAATGTTATCGTTGGAAGAAATACTGTAATTGCAGCTCAATCTGGAATAGCTGGTTCTTCTACCATTGGAAAAAACTGCCAACTGGGTGGTCAGTCCGGAGTTAGTGGGCATCTAAATATTGGAGACAATGTTAAAATTATGGGTAAATCTGCAGTGACCAACAATATTAAAAGTAATACTACTGTAAAAGGTTCTCCTGCATTTAATTCTACTGATTTCAATAGATCTTATGTGCATTTTAAAAATTTAAACAAATAATAATGATTACTACCGAGATTAAACAAACAACAATATCTAAACCTACATCATTAAGTGGAGTTGGTTTGCATACTGGACAAGAAGTTAAATTAACGTTTATGCCTGCTAAATCTAATAATGGATATACTTTTACAAGAGTTGATTTAGATGGTAATCCAATCATAGAGGCTAATATTAATTTTGTGACTACTACTCAAAGAGGTACAGTTCTTGAAAAAAATGGTGTGACAATACAGACTTGTGAACATGTTTTAGCAGCATTGGTTGGTTTAGAGATAGATAATGTCAACATAGAATTAAATGCTTCTGAACCTCCAATTATGGATGGTTCTTCAAAGTTCTTTGTTGAAGCATTAGAATCTGCTGGTAAAGTAGATTTAGAGCAATTTAGAAAGGAATATGTTGTAAAGAATGTTATTTCATATAAAGATGAAAAGTCTGGAAGTGAAATTACTATTATTCCAAGTGATCATTACGAAGTTACTACAATGGTAGATTTTGGAACTAAAATATTAGGTACTCAAAATGCAACATTAAATAAAATTGAGGATTTTAAAAATGAAATTTCAAATTCTAGAACTTTTAGTTTTCTTCATGAAATTGAAATGTTATTAAATGAAGGGCTAATTAAAGGAGGTGATTTAAATAATGCAATTGTTTATGTAGATAAAGAATTGTCTAAACCTACAATGGAAAAATTAAAAATCGCTTTCAATAAAAATGATATTAAAGTTAAATCAAATGGTATACTAGACAATTTAACTTTACATCACCCAAACGAGGCTGCAAGACATAAATTACTAGATGTTATTGGAGATTTAGCTTTAGCTGGAGTTAGATTAAGAGGTAAGGTTATAGCTAACAAACCTGGACATTACGTAAATACAAAATTTGCTAAAAAATTAAGTGATATAATTAAGATTGAAAAGAAAAACAATGTACCTAATGTTGATTTAAATAGTGATCCAATAATGGATACAAACAGAATCATGGAAGTCTTACCTCATAGACCACCATTTTTATTTGTAGATAAAATTTATGAGCTAACAAGTTCTAATGTTGTTGGAGTGAAAAATGTAACTATTAATGAAACTTTTTTTCAGGGTCATTTTCCAGGTTTTCCTGTGATGCCTGGTGTGTTAATTGTTGAAGCAATGGCACAAATAGGGGGTATTTTAGTTTTAAATACATTTGAAAATCCAGAAGATTATTTAACTTTCTTTGCAAAAATTGATAAAGTTAAATTTAAAAATAAGGTCTTTCCAGGTGATACAATAATTTTTAAATGTACATTGATATCACCTATTAGAAGAGGTATATGTCATATGCAAGGATATGCATATGCAAACGGAAAATTATGTGCTGAAGCTGAATTGATTGCGCAAATAACTAAAGTTAAATAAATGAAACAACCATTATCATATATACACCCAAGTGCAAAAATCGCAAAAAATGTAGTAATTGAACCATTTACAACAATAGATG
>JABHBC010000106.1 GCA_018674025.1 Flavobacteriaceae bacterium | reverse complement strand
TAGTTATAATAGGAAACATGATATTGACAGGAGAATTTAAAGCAGAAAGAATTGTTTCACTTTCAGGTTCTTCAATTGAAAGTCCTAGATACTTAAAAACCACTATTGGTTGTCAAATTGATTCAATTACAAACAACAATATCCACAATCTAAATGACAATAATAGAATTATTTCCGGTACTATATTGTCCGGTAAGAAAGTTGAGCCTGATGGTCACTTGGATTATTATAGTAATTCAGTAACTGTTATTCCTGAAGGTGATGATTATGAATTGTTTGGTTGGACTAAGCCAGTGTTCAATAAAGTATCAGTTTCTAGAGCATTAACATTCTCATGGCTTTTTCCAAAGAAAAAGTATGATTTAACAACAAATACTAACGGAGAACACAGAGCTTTTGTTACAACTGGTACTTATGAAAAAGTTTTCCCTCTAGATATTTTTCCAATGCATATTTTAAAAGCATGTATGTATAATGATCTTGACGAAATGGAGGCTTTGGGCATGTATGAAGTTGCTCCTGAAGATTTTGCATTAACAGAATTTGTTTGTGTGTCAAAACAACCTCATCAAAAGATAATTAGAGAAGGTTTAGATTTAATGAAAAAAGAAATAGGATAATTAATGGGATTAAAATCAACATTACATAACTTAAAAGAAAAGTATAAAGGTCAAAAAATGGCACCTGCATTTAATGCTCTACACACATTTTTATACCTGCCCAATGAAGTAACTCATGGAGGAACACACATAAAAGCTGCTGATGATTTAAAAAGAACAATGAATACAGTCATCTTATCACTTGTTCCTTGTCTAATATTTGGTATGTTTAATGCTGGTTATCAGCACTATAGAGCTATTGACATTGCTAACGGTATAGTTAGAGAAGTATCTTTATTTGGAAATTTTATTACTTGGGATAATTTAATTCTTGGTGCAATTACTGTTCTTCCATTGGTGGTAGTCTCTTACGCGGTCGGACTTGCTGTCGAATTTTTATTTGCAGTAATTAAAGGTCATGAAGTAGAAGAGGGTTATTTAGTTACAGGTATGTTAGTTCCACTTATAGTTCCTATTGATATTCCACTATGGATGTTAGCCGTAGCAGTTATTTTTGGAGTTGTTATTGGAAAGGAAGTTTTTGGAGGTACCGGAATGAATATTCTTAATCCAGCACTTACAATTCGTGCATTTTTATTTTTTGCTTACCCTACATGGATGAGTGGTGATAAAGTATGGGTTCATGATGCTGTTGAAAGAGCAGGAACATCTGAAGCAATTTCCGGAGAAACTATTTTGGGTAGTTATGCTCAAAATCAAGATATTATTTATTCATTATCTGAAATGTTCTATGGATATATTCCTGGTTCAGTTGGAGAAACTTCTAAGTTATTAATTATTTTAGGAGCCTTAATATTAATTTTTACAAAAATTGGTAGTTGGAGAATCATATTTAGCACAATTTTAGGGGCTTTGTTTATGGGGGTTATATTTAATCTTGTTGTAGATGCTGAATTGATTTCAGAATCTAGTAAGTTCTTTGGTCTAATGAGTGTACCTTATTGGCAACATTTATTAATCGGTAGTATATTATTTGGTGCTGTATTTATGGCCACAGACCCAGTTAGTGCATCACAAACTAATAAAGGTAAATGGATATATGGATTTTTAATTGGTTTTATATCAATAATGATTAGAGTATTTAACCCTGCCTACCCTGAAGGTGTATTCTTAGCAATATTATTAATGAATGTATTTGCACCAACTATTGATCATTATGTAGTTAAAGCAAATGTTAAAAACAGACTTAATAGATTAAAAACTAAAACTGCTTAATAATGGAAAAGAGGACAGATAAAAATTTATACACACTTTTATTTGCTACGGGAATGGTAGTTGTTGTTGGATCATTATTAGCATTCTTGGCTTCGTCATTAAAGCCAAGAATTAATGAAAATAAAAGAATAGAAAAGCAACAAAATATACTTTATGCTATGGGTGTTCACGAAAACGAAGGCAATAGTGTTGCTTTTGTTGAGGATAGTAAAGTTGCTCGTGAATTCTCAAAATATATAAAAACTCAATTAGTCATAACTGACGGTTTAAATATCACCGAAGATAATGATGCATATTTAATAGATATTAAAAAAGAACAAGCAAAAGCCAAGGCTGGCGAGTCACGTAAATTACCTTTATTTGTTGGCGAAAAAGATGGAAAAACTTTTTACGTAGCTCCAATCAGAGGTAAAGGTTTATGGGATGCTGTTTGGGCATATATTGCTATGGATGAAAATATGATTGTTCAAGGAGCGTATTTTGATCATCAAGCTGAGACTGCAGGATTAGGTGCAAATATTAAACAAAGATTTTTTATGGATGATTTCATTGGAGAACATCTTCTTGATGAAAATGGTGTTTTTAAAGGTATCACAGTATCAAAAAGTAATGCAGATCCAACAAATAAGATTAAAGATGACAATGAAGTTGATGCAATTGCTGGGGCTACAATTACGGGAGATGGTGTTTCAGCAATGATAAAAAAGGATCTTAAATTATATCAACCATATTTTGAAAACTTAAAAACCAATTAGTATATGGGATTATTAGGTAAAGACAGTAAATTAATTTCAGATCCTCTAGCGGATAATAACCCTATTACAATCCAAGTATTGGGAATTTGTTCAGCATTAGCTATAACTGCAGAGTTAAAGGCTTCTATTGTAATGTCAATTTCTGTAATATTTGTTATGGGTGCTGGAAATGTTGTCATTTCTTTAATTAGGAATATAATTCCTTCTAAAATTAGAATTATTGTTCAACTTACTGTAGTGGCGGCTTTAGTGATTATTGTAGACCAAGTTTTAAAAGCATATTCATATTCGTTGAGTAAAGAATTAGGTGCTTTTATTGGTCTTATTATTACTAATTGTATTATCATGGGTCGTTTTGAAGCATTTGCTTTAGCAAATGGTGTATGGAGGTCTTTTTTAGATGGAATTGGAAATGCAATCGGCTATGGGGTCATATTAATTATTGTAGGTTTCTTCAGAGAATTATTAGGCTCTGGTACACTTTTAGGATATGCAGTTTTAGGTGATCCTATTGAAAAGACTGGTCTTTATTCAATCGGATATGAAAATAATGGTTTCATGTTATTAGCTCCTATGGCATTAATTGTAGTAGGACTAATTATTTGGGTACAAAGATCTAGAAATATAAGTTTAATTGAAGATTAATTAAGTTATTTAAATGGAGCATATAGAATTATTATTTAAATCAATTTTTATTGATAATATGGTATTTGCTACTTTTTTAGGAATGTGCTCATATTTGGCAGTTTCAAAAAAAGTTGACACAGCAGTTGGATTAGGTGCAGCTGTAATTTTTGTATTAACAATTACAGTACCATTAAATTGGCTTTTAGATAAATATATCTTGCAAGATGGTGCACTAGTGTGGATTAGTGAAGATTTTGCAATTTATGATTTGAGCTTTTTGTCTTTTATAATGTTTATAGCTACAATAGCTACAATGGTACAGCTTGTTGAAATTATAGTTGAGAAATTCAGCCCATCTTTATATAATTCACTGGGTATATTTTTACCTCTTATCGCAGTAAACTGTGCAATCTTGGGAGGATCTTTATTTATGCAATCTAGAGAAATTCCCTCACTTGCTCTTGCTCTTACTTATGGAGTAGGTTCTGGAATTGGATGGTTTTTAGCAATTTTATCAATTGCTGCAATTAGAGAAAAAATTAGATATTCTAATGTTCCTGCTCCTCTAAGAGGTCTTGGAATAACATTTATTATTACTGGTCTAATGGCTATAGGTTTTATGAGTTTCGGAGGTATGTTAACTGGTGGAGATGAAGAAGTTGCAAAAAAGGAACTTGATGTTGAACTTGTAGCAAACAGTAACGACCAAAAATTGAATAATAACCTATTTTTAAAGAATTCAAAAGAAGTTAATTAATATGATTTTAGCATCAGAAACACTAGGGACCATTTTTATAACAATTATCGCTTTTTTAATTGTTTCATTAGTATTGATTAGTGTCCTTTTATACGTTAAGCAAAAACTTTCTCCCTCAGGCCCTGTAATGATTACAATAAATGGTGAAAAGGAAATTGAAGTTGCTTCTGGAGAAACATTATTAACTACTCTTGGTGCGCAAAAAATATTTTTACCATCTGCATGTGGTGGAGGAGGAACTTGTATTCAATGTGAATGTCATGTAAACAGTGGAGGAGGAGAAGCATTACCAACTGAGATACCTCACTTTACTAGAAAAGAAATTGCTGATAATTACAGATTGAGTTGTCAGGTAAAGGTAAGAGAGAATATGGATATTCATATTCCAGAAGAAGTGTTTGGAGTGAAGAAATGGGAAGCGACAGTTGTGTCCAACTATAATGTAGCTACTTATATTAAAGAATTTATTATTGAAGTTCCAGAAGATATGCCTTATGAGGCAGGGGGATATATTCAAATTGAAATTCCTGATTGTGAGGTTCCTTTTTCAGATATGGATATTACCGCTCATCCTGAAGATCATCCAGGAGAACCAAATAAGTTTGACAAGGATTGGGCAGAAGGAAACTTTGCTATGCGTAACTTAGTAATGAAGAATGATGAGGATGTTGTAAGAGCATATTCTATGGCGTCTTACCCTGCAGAGGGAAAAGAAATAATGTTGAATGTAAGAATTGCCACTCCACCTTGGGATAGGAGTAAAAATGGGTGGATGGATGTAAATCCTGGAGTTG
>JABHBC010000105.1 GCA_018674025.1 Flavobacteriaceae bacterium | reverse complement strand
TTTATTTAAAAGATAATTCTTGAAATTTAGTCGATTCTTTAGGTTTTGAGAATTTACTATCTGATGTTTCTATTGGAGTTTCAACAAATTCAACTGATCTTGTTTACTTTCAAACTACCACTCCAAATGATGAAAATGATAATAGTGAATCAGCAGGAATTGTTTCATCTGTAATTCAGTTTTCTGATGATGGTGGTGCTTTAAATAATACTATTAATTTATCTTTAAGTGGTAATGAAGATGGAGAGTATATACGATATACCTTAGATTCTAGTGAACCAGACTACACTTCTATCTTTTATGATAGTCCAATACAAATTAATTCTACTACTGTAGTTAGAGCTAAAATATTTAAGAATAATTATATTCCTGGATACTCAGATACTAGATCATATTTTTATAATATAAATCATGATATACCATTTGTTTCTATTGTGTCAGACCCTTATAATTTATTTGATAATGATTATGGTATATACGAATTAGGTGATGATGCTGATGGTGGATTCCCTTATTTTGGTGCAAATTTTTGGGAAGATTGGGAGAGACCTGCTCACTTTTCTTTATTTAATCCAGAAGGTGAACTTGAAATTGAATTTAATACAGGTATAAAAATATTTGGTGCTTACAGTAGAGGAAATGCTCAAAAATCATTTGCTTTTTTTGCTAGAGGTCAATATGGGTTATCTGAGTTTAATTATCCGTTTTTTTCTGAGTTAAATTATTCTAAATTTCAATCTTTTATTTTAAGAAACTCTGGAAATGATTGGCTTAAAAGTCAAATTAAAGATGCTGCTAATACCAGCCTCATGTATGGAACTGATTTAGAATATCAAAGTCACCAATCAGTTGCTTCTTATTTAAATGGTCAATATTGGGGTTTATATAATATTAGAGAAAAAGTAAATGAACATTTTTTAGCATCCAAGGCTAATGTTGATCCAGACGAAATAGACATACTAACCAATAATGCTGAAATTGTTCATGGTACTAATGAAGAATATTTAAATTTAATCAATTTTATTTCTTTAAATAGTTTAAATATTCAAGAAAATTATGAATACGTAAAGTCACAAATTGATATAGATAATTTTATTATTCACAATGTTATTCAAATTTATGGAGACAATAGAGATTGGCCTGGTAACAATATAAAATTTTGGAAAAGTGATGGTGGTAAATGGAGATGGATTTTATACGATACAGATTTTTCTTTTTCAGGACAATGGTGGGATTGGAGTGTAAATAATCATTATTTGGTAAACACATTAGACTTTGTCCTTTCTGTAAATCAAACAACTTGGGCAAATGCTCCGTGGGCAACTTTTATGCTTAGAAATTTAATTGAGAATCTAGAGTTTAGAAATAAGTTTGTTAACAGATATGCTGATGAAATGAATACTCGATTTTTACCTTCTGATGTTGTACAGCATTTTAATGATATTTATGAAGTAATTTTAGATGAGGTTCCTGATCATATTGAGAGATGGAATAGTGAAGATGATCCATATAATTATGTAGAACTGATGATTAATTTTGCAGTTAATCGACCTGAATATGCAAAACAACATATATTAAGTGAGTTAGATCTTCCAAATTATCATAAAGTTTCACTTGAGAATTCTACACCTAATTTTGGTTTTGTAAGGGTAAATAATAATTTGAAAATTCAAGAACCAGTATGGAATGGAGATTATTTTGAAGAAGTTCCAATAACATTAAAAGCAGTACCTGAATTTGGTTATGCATTTTCTCACTGGAGTGGTGCAAATAATTCAACAGATGAAGAAATTACTTTAGATGTTAATAATGATAAATTTATAGAGGCACATTTTGTTGAAGACCAAACTCCAACAGATTTAAATATTGTTATTAATGAGATTAATTATAAATCTTCTGATGATTTTAATTCCAATGATTGGGTAGAATTATACAACCCAAATTCTTATGAAGTCGATATTTCTAATTGGATTTTTAGTGACGATAATGATGCAAATATTTATGAGTTTCCAGAAAATACAATAATTCAACAAGAATCATATTTAGTTGTCGTAAAAGATATTGATGACTTCTCAGATTCATATGCTGAAATTTCAAATTATGTTGGAGAATTTGATTTTGGATTATCTTCATCTTCTGATGCTGTAAGGTTATATAATTCTGAAATGGTTATTCAAGATGAAGTTTACTATACCTCTTCTTTTCCTTGGCCAAATTTAGGAAATGGAGATGGCTATACATTAGAGTTAATATCTCCATCTTTAGATAACAGTTTTCCAGAAAATTGGACTAATTTTAATGAACATGGAAGTCCAAATGAAGTCAATTCACCAACTGCTAACACAAATAGCATTGAACAAACTAGCTCAGTCTTGTGGCCTAATCCTGTTGGAAATAGCCTAAATATTACGCTAAATATTAAATATTTAGATAATTACACCATTGAGTTATATGATCTAAAAGGAGTAAATCTAAAGGAAATTTTTAGAGGAACTCTTGATTTAGGCGATAGTAATATATTTTATAGTACAAATAATTTATCGTCTGGTGTTTATTTGATAAAAATCAGTTCAGATAGTGGAAATAATAAAATGATGAAATTTATAAAGAAATAATCTTAGCTATAAAGATCTTTTAAAAGATAAGGTTTTTCGTTATATATTTTTATTATTAGCTCTCCAAAAAGCGTATTGGCCCATGCAAACCACGATCTGTAATAATTTGATTGATCATCTTTATCAAATGCTTCATGCATAAATCCAGTTTTATTGTGAGTACTTAATAACATTTTTAGACATTTTTTTATTTCCTCATCATTTGTAGAAGTCATTGCTCTTAAAATTATACCCATAGGCCATATTTTATCTTTTCCTGTATGAGGACTTGCTTGTCCTTCAGCTTCACTTCCTTTGAGAAAATATGGATTGTTCTCACTGATTAAAAATTTTCTTGTATTTGTATAAATAGGACTATTTTTAAATTCTTCATCTAAATAAGCAAGTGACATTAATGATGGTACATTAGCATCATCCATAAAAAGTTTATTTCCAAAACCATCAACTTCATAAGCATATATTTTTCCAAAATTCAAATGTTCTTGAACTGCATATTTTTTTACTGCATTTTCAATTTCATTTGCAAAATTTTCACATTCTTTGGAAAAATTTAAATCAAATCCTTGTTCTCTGTAAATTGAAGCAACTTGTCTTAAGGAAATCATGGCAAAAATATTTGAAGGTATTAAAAAGCCAAATAATGTTGCATCATCAGAGGGTCTAAACATTGAAGCAATTAAGCCAACAGGTTTTAAAGGTCTTCCAGTTCCATTAAACACTGGAGCATCTATCATTTGATTTCCATTTCTTATAAATCTATATGGCGATTCTCCATTTTTTCTTTGTTCTACCTTAAATGTTTTAATTATAATTTCAATAGATTTTTTCCATTGCTTATCAAATATTGAATTATCATTAGTTAAGCTGTAATATTCGTTTGCGAGTCTTATAGCATAACATAAAGAATCTATTTCCCATTTTCTCTCATGAACCCCAGGAATTGGATTAGGAATATCACCATTATACTGCGATACTTTAGTTAAATCTTTGTAAAATGCATTTGCATAAGGATCAGTAAGAATACATTTAACTTGTCTGTTTATTAGTCCCTTTACTAATTTTTTTAATTTTTCATCTTGATTAATTAGAGGTAAGTATGGCCATACTTGTGCTGTAGAGTCTCTTAGCCACATAGCATCAATATCTCCAGTAATAATAAATGTATCCGGTTTTTTATCAATTATTTCATAATCAACCGTTGTGTCCAAAGTATTGGGATAACAATTTTCAAACATCCAAGCTAATTGCGGATCAGAAATCTCTTTCTTTAATTTTTGAATTAATTTATCAACTGAACTACTTCTAAAAGTTCTGTTTTTTGGAATTGGCCTATTGCTTACGAAAACATTTTTTTGGTTTAAATATTCATTACCAAATATATTTGCAGAGTAAGCACCAGCTAGTGCAAGCCCGGTATTTAAAATAAATTTTCTTCTTTTCATAAAATTTTGATTTAAAGTAAATTTAAATAAAACTTAAATAAAACTTAAATATTAATTAAGATTTACATTTTATTGTAAATTGCATTTTATAAATTTTGAATTAGTTATGAATACAAACATTACCCTTTTAATAACTAGAATTGTTTTTTCGTTATCCATGATGACCCATGGATACCCTAAGCTGTTAAATTTATTTTCTGATAATCCCAGCTTTGGAAACCCAATTGGTATTGGAGAGGTGCCAACATTAATAATTGCAGTTTTGGCAGAATTTATTGCTCCAATCTTTATCATTATTGGTTACAGAACTAAAATATTTACATTACTACCTATGCTCACTATGGTAATAGCTGTTTTTGTTGTTCATTTAGACGATCCTTTTAAAAGAAAAGAACTTGCGTTATTATATTTAGTTGGTTTTCTTATAGTTTTTTTAATGGGCCCTGGTAAGTATTCAATCAATAAAAAATAATCATTTGAAATTTACATCTAAATTAAACATATGATTATGGCACGAATTTTGTAATTTAACAATAAATCAATATTATGAAACATATATACATCCTACTTTTATCATTTTTATTTATCGGTTGTTCTGATAATTCAGAGCCCTTGGATCAATTTGCTGAACTTTCTGACTTAGAATTAATTGAATTAATTAAATCTGCAGATAATAAACAAGAGGTATCAATTAATGAGATGCCTAATATTTCTCAATCATTTATTGCTGAAACTTTCA
This sequence comes from Flavobacteriaceae bacterium, assembly GCA_018674025.1. Lineage (GTDB taxonomy): Bacteria > Bacteroidota > Bacteroidia > Flavobacteriales > Flavobacteriaceae > SGZJ01. Next base: position 4,143 of record JABHBC010000105.1, on the reverse strand, counting down.
ATTTTGCAATAGTGCAATCGATTTTTCATGCCCCAAATCTTGGTTATGAGGTAACAATGAGTAGAGGTGGTACTACCAGAACACTTATGTCATTATCATCTCTTATTAACGTTTATTTTAATGATGACGGTGAATTTTTGTCTAATGATTTTGATAGTGAATATGAAGAGTGGGATCAGAATATGTGTTTTGATGTAGAATTCCCTATTTCTGTAAATTTATCTGATGGTAGTGTTGTGACTATTTCAAATGAAGAGGAACTCTATGAAGGGATTGAAGAATATTATGAAATGGGAGAAGAAGATAATTTACCCGAAATTAATTTTCCAATAAATATTATTTTTTATTATGAAAATGAAAATGGTGTTGAATCTGAAGATTTAGTTGAAATTGGTGATTACGAGGAATTAGAGATGTATTTTGAAATGTGTGATGATGAAGATGATATTAATGATGATGAAGATGAAAATTGGTCTGAATTTAATTGTGTAGATCTTGTTTATCCAATTACAATAGAAAGTCCTGAAGGTGAAAATTTATCATTTGAAAATGAAGAAACATTAAATAACTATATTGAGAGTTGGTATAATAACAATCCTAATAGTAATCAGGAATTTGAATTAGTATTTGTATTTCCATTATCTATTGAATACTTTTCTGAAACAAATGATCAATTACAGACCTTGATAATTAATTCAGAAGAAGAATTGGGAGAATTTCTTGAAGAATATTGTATGGTCGACCAAGACGATGATGGGGAAGATGATAATGGTGATGATACTGATAGTGGTGATGGAGAAGATATTTTTTATGATTACACATGTGGTGAGGTAGTATTTCCAATTTCAATCGAAGATCCTAATGGAGTTGTGTTTAACAGTGATAATGAAGAATCGTTATTAGAATATATAGATCAGTGGTTTATAGATAATAATTGTAATACTGTTGATTGTGAAGACTTTGAGGTTGTCTATCCAATTTTAATAAACTATGAATCTGGAAACGATTTAATAACAATGACTATACAATCAGAAGAAATGCTTGAAGAAATAAACGGGCAATATTGTGATGACTAAATTTTAAAACTTTAGATGTCTAACCGTATCTTCGTTGTTAATTATCTGTTTTAATGATTCTATACCTAATTTAAGATGTTTTTTATCAAATAAAGCAGAATTTACATTATCATTCGCTTGGGTTTTTATCCCCTCTGGAATCATTGGTTGATCTGTAACAAGTAGTAACGCACCAATGGGAATTCTATTATGAAAGCCAACTGTAAAAAGTGTTGCAGTCTCCATATCAATTGAATAAGCTCTGACTTTTTTTAGATAATTTTTAAACTTATTATCAAATTCCCAGACTCTTCTGTTTGTTGTAAAAACTGTTCCTGTCCAGTAATCAATTTCTTGATATTTTAAAGCAGAAGAAATTGCTCTTTGTAGTGAAAATGAAGGCATGGCCGGGACTTCTATAGGGAAGTAATCATTTGAGGTTCCTTCGCCTCTGATAGCACCGATTGGTAGTACAAAATCTCCAATTTCAATTCTCTTCTTTAATCCGCCACATTTTCCTAAAAAAAGTACTGCTTTTGGTTTTATAGAAACTAATAAGTCCATAACTGTAGCAGCATTTGGGCTACCCATTCCAAAATTTATAATAGTTATATTTTCATAAGTAGAAGAGGGCATATTTTTATCTTCACCATCAACAGAAACTTTGTTTATTTTTGCAAATTCATCTACATATTTCTGAAAATTTGTAAGTAATATAAATTCACCAAACTGATCTAATTCTAATCCCGTATATCTAGGAAGCCAATCTTTTACAATTTCTTTTTTTGTTTTCATACTACAAAACTAACAAATTTAAATTGAGATAATATGTTTATCTGATATTAACTATATCGATTTAGTTGTTTTTTGTATTTATGATATGTAATGAGTAAAAACAATAAGAAAATTTTGGTATTCTGATTGATTTGATGAAGTATATTTAATTTATTAGTTGTTACAGTAAGTTATTTGAATAAATAGTTAAATTTAAAAAAAGATATTTCTTGTTTATCTTTGCAACTAAAAATTACAATATGAGATTATTTTTATTTACTTTATTTTTTTCCACATCCCAATTATTCAGTCAAGTAGTTACCGTCGAAGAGAGAAAATTATTTCTTGATGGAGAAGAATATAGAATTAATGGTATTTGCTATGCTCGTGGAGAAGGAAATGGTGAAACATCTGGTTTTTCTTATGTTGAAGACATTCCTTTACTACTAGAAGCTAACGTAAATACAATAAGAACCTATTCAATGATTACTAATGTTGCTGAATTAAATGCATTTGCTGAAGCAGGTATTAAAATAATAATGCATTTAAATGAAAATAGCTACACCTGGTATGTTAATCAATATAAAGATCATCCAGCTATTTTAATGTGGGAATTTGGCAATGAATTTAATTATCACCCTGAATGGTTTGGTGGTAATATTGATAATTGGTATAATCAGTTAGAATCAGCTGCTGCAAATGTAAAGACTATAGATCCAAATCATCCAGTTAGTACAGGTAATGGGGAGGTTCCCTCATTAGATGTAATTAATAGTTGTCCTAGCGTTGATGTGTGGGGGATGAATATTTATAGATTTTTAAATACAACAAGTGCTATAACTGAATTAGCTAGTTTGACGGATAAAGCCATGTATATTTCTGAATCTGGAGCTGATAGTTTTAATAATAATCAACAATCGGAAAATGAATCTCAGCAAGCTTTAGCTACTGAACACATTTTAAATACAGTTTTAAGCTATTCTAATCTTTGTGCAGGAATTACTTTATTTGAATTCTGTGATGAGTGGTGGAAAGCAGGTGATCCAAATTCACATGATCCTGGTGGATTTCCTATTAGTGTTGCCTATGATAATTTTGCAAATGAAGAATATTGGGGCATAGTCAATAGAGATAGAACAAAAAAAGAATCATTTTATGTTGTTCAAGAAATTTATGGAAATCAAGGCGGAAATGGAACTAATGAAGATTTAATTACTTTTTTAGAGTCTGGAACATGGAGATTGCAAACAGAAGTTGATGGCTATAGAGGTGTTGGACCTGGTAGTTCATTTTCTGCAGAATGGTGGAATTCAAGTGCAAATGAGGATAACACTTCTAACGGACTTTATGATGATAGATTTAATTTTTATGGAACTAGTATTTCAGGACAAAGTATAATGGAAGTTGATACTGGCTCTGATGGTTCAATAATGGGTAAAAAACCAGAAATTGATGCTGCCTTTGATCCTGGTAACAATAATAGTTATCCAGCTGATAATGAATTTAACGAATATTACAATTATCCAAAATCAGATTATTCGGATAGTTTTGTTTTAAGTGATGAGGGCGCGAGTACAGAAACAATAACGTTTAGTAATAATGGAGGCTTAGGTTTTTACACTGCATTAAATAACCAACAATATCAAGTTTTAGATAGAACAGAAACTACTATGTATTTAAGAAACGTTGGATCTGAAGGAAATTCATGGTACGGAAAATTTACAACAGATGTTTTATCTAATCCTAGTTTTGATCAATTGCAGTTGAGAATTTATCCAAATCCTACAAATTCAGATGTTATAACAATTCAATCTTCTGTAATTGGAGAAAAGCAAGTTAAATTATATGATATTAATGGAAGATTAGTTTTAAATAAGAATTTAAGTTCAGATTATTTAAATATTAGACTTTTAGAGCCAGGAATGTATTTTGTAAAAGTAACTGTTGATGGTAAAATTTCAACTTCAAAATTAATTATTAAATAAACCCTTTTATTTTTAGGTATAAGTACGTTTCACTCTAATGCGTGAAGTAACAAAACTATTATTACTTATCTTAATCTTGAAATTATATAATTATGAATAAAGGTTTAACAATATTGGTTTTTAAATCATTATTGACTTCAATTATCATTTTTGGTTATCTAAATACATTATTTGCACAAACACCTTCAGACTCATTAAAATTGATTTGGACTGATGTCAATAAATCAGATTCTTTAAGATTCAAATCACTAAGTAATTATTATTTCACAAATACATACTCGCAACCTGATTCAATTATTTCACTAACTAAATATCATTATAACCTAGCT